>JBIKMV010000057.1:0-14153 GCA_044359055.1 Catalimonadaceae bacterium | reverse complement strand
GGGTGGATTCCTGCCACCGAGTTGCCCTTGGGACCCTTGCTGAAGGGCTTGTCCCTCAGCGGTTTATAACGCCTTTTCTCCATAATTCTACCATTCCGTACCAGACCCGGTCGTATGCTTCATTTCTTTTGAGTTCCCAGACATTGGGATTGTTTTCATTTTTTTTCCGGCTAAAAAAAAACATAACCCCTTCTTCGGAGCCTGTCCGCTCGTATTCCCACACTTCGGTATCAAAATCACGGTTTACCATGAGCGGGGGTCCGTAGATGGCATAAACCATGCCCCGGTCTGTTTTCCAGCCTGCTTTATGCCCTGAAAAATACTGATTGCCGGCTTCAATATTTTCAAAATACATTTTTATAAGCTTCCGGGCCGTTTCTTTCTGCGGATTGGCATTGAGCCAGAACTGATCGAGAACCTTCTTCTGATTGGATGCCTCAAGGAGATTTCGCCTTTCTTCCCTTGTACTGATGTACACCATCGGATCGGCCAGTTCGGCCGCATTGGTTACATGCGGAAAAAATGGCTGCGTTACTATAAAACCATAGCCCCCGCCCTCCTTGCCCGTCCTGAGAAAATAATAGCCCTCATTTCTGAAAACGAGGGGCTGGTTGACATGGTATTTTACCTCATACGAAGAACCAAAATCCTGCCCTGAGGTAGCAAGGGAGGCCATTGGCGGAAGGGCAATGGAGTTATTGAATGGATAAAACTCAAGGGGAGGAACCTGCTCATCCTGAACATTCTGCCTCATTACCACCGTGTCACCTGAATGAATGAAGGGAGAAAAAACTGGCAAACGGCCATTTTTCCCGAAAAGACAAAAGTCATACATCCCGGTTTCTTCCTCCAGGATAGGTATGTCGAAATAAAGCGTTTCGGTTCCCGGCTTTTCTTTAACCCAAAGGGTAAGGAGTCTGTTTTTACCTGATTTTGGAATTTTCACAAACAAAACCAGCGGATTTACGGATGGGCTAAGCCGGTCATCGGGACCCAGCGAATCGGCAGACAAGACCTTCCTGCTATCATAATCCCTGAAAAGCAGATAGCCAAACTGATATTTATCCCAGATTATTCTGGCATCCGGAATGCCGGAAAGTTTCTTCAGGCTGATTTCAATAAAAATGCTGTAATCGCTGCCGGAATCGAAAATGCGGTGCTGAACAGAAACCGGAAAACCCGGACTGTACCGGTGCGCAAAATTTTGTTTACCGATGGGTCCAACAGACCGGCAGGAAACCGCCAGTGCCAGCACAAAACAAAATCCAATAATTCGATTCATCGGTTCAGGTGTGCAAATAAAAGGATTGGCACGGGATGAAAGTGAAAAAACAAAATCAGCAAACAGGGCAGAAGGCCTTCTTCCATCCTTTTCTCACTTTTTTTTGGCCCCTCTCCTTCCTTGGCATAGCTTTGTAACCCGTATTCAAAGATTTTCATGACCAGTCCAAAATACATCTTTGTTACGGGCGGGGTTACATCCTCACTTGGCAAAGGCATTGTGGCCGCCTCACTTGGCCGCCTGCTGCAATCCCGCGGTTTCTCCGTTACCATTCAGAAGTTCGATCCCTATCTGAACATCGACCCGGGAACCCTGAATCCCTATGAACACGGCGAGTGCTATGTAACCGACGATGGTGCCGAAACCGATCTGGATCTTGGTCATTATGAGCGATTTCTGAATACACCTACCTCACAGGACAACAACATTACCACAGGCCGGATATACAACAATGTCATCAGCAGGGAGCGAAAAGGCGAATATCTGGGCAAAACGGTTCAGGTAATTCCCCATATCACAGACGAAATAAAGCGCAATATTTATCTGCTGGGTGAAAGCGGGAAATATGACATCATCATCACCGAAATCGGAGGATGCGTGGGCGATATTGAATCCCTTCCGTTCATCGAGGCGGTGCGTCAGGCGAAATGGGAACTCGGCCCACACAATGCTCTGGTTATCCACCTTACCCTTGTTCCCTATCTTCAGGCAGCAGGCGAATTGAAAACAAAACCCACCCAGCACTCGGTGAAAATGCTGCTGGAGTCGGGCATTCAACCCGATATTCTGGTCTGCAGGACAGAAAAACACCTTCCTCCCGAAATCAGGAAAAAGGTAGCCCTGTTCTGCAATGTGCACATCAACTCCGTGATTGAGGCCATCGATGCCGATACCATTTACGATGTGCCCATCCTCATGCGCAGAGAAAAGCTGGATGAAAGGGTTCTTTCGAAACTCAGGCTGACCACCAAACAGGAACCCGACCTGAGCCAGTGGAAAACTTTTCTGGGGAAGCTGAAGAATCCAACGGAAAAGGTCAACATCGCTCTTGTGGGAAAATATGTGGAGTTGAAAGACAGCTACAAGTCCATTGCAGAAGCCTTCATCCATGCCGGCTCGGCCATAGAAACCAAGGTGAATCTGATCTGGGTAAAAGCCGAAGATTTGCTGACCGAGGAGGGAATCAAACAACACCTATCCAAAGCACAGGGCATACTGGTGGCACCGGGTTTCGGAGAGCGGGGCATGGAAGGGAAAATCAATGCGGTACGGTATGCCAGGGAAAAAAAAATTCCCTTTTTTGGTATTTGTCTGGGGATGCAATGCGCTGTGATTGAGTTTGCCCGAAATGTTCTGGGCCTGAAAGATGCGGCATCCGAAGAAATGAATCCCTATGCAAAACACCTGGTCATACACCTGATGCCAGCCCAGAAGGAAGTAACACAGAAAGGCGGAACCATGAGACTTGGGGCTTACAGTTGCGAAATAAAAAAAGGCAGCAAAGCCTTTGCGGCCTATGGCAAAAGTCTGGTGCAGGAGCGCCACAGACACCGGTACGAGTTCAACAATGAATATCTGGCAGATTTTGAATCTTCGGGTATGCTGGCATCCGGCATCAACCCGGGATCGAAACTGGTGGAGATCGTAGAATTGAAAAACCACCCCTGGTTTGTCGGGGTACAGTTTCACCCTGAACTGAAAAGCACCGTCCTAAATCCGCATCCTCTTTTTGTGCGCTTTGTTCAGGAAGTATTGGAATCCAACAAAAAACGCATCGCTGAATCCACCCATTAGAAAGATGAAAAAACTGATTTTTCTATTCCTGATCTTCATGCTACCGGCCCTGAGTTTTGGACAGAAAGAGCCGGTTCAAAAGCCGCTTTCGGAGGCCAGCATACAGTTTGCTGAGAAACAGCATGATTTTGGCGACATCAAAGAAGGAGAAACCGTGAGCTGGAAATTCAAATTCAGCAATACCGGCACCGAACCCCTGGTTTTGCTCAATGTTCAGACCACCTGCGGTTGCACAGCAAGTGAATGGCCCAAAACTCCCATTCCTCCGGGTGACTCCGCGGCCATAACCGTTCGTTTCAATTCTGCCAACAAAACCGGCAGGCAAAACAAAATCATTACGGTCTATACCAACGGAAAGCGACCCGAGGAGAAATTAAAAATCATTGGCAATATATTGCCCGAAGAACCGGCAGCCACTCCCCCTGTGCCGGTAAATGTGGAGGGAAAATGAGGAAAATTTTTCTGGATACCCACATTCTGCTGAGCGACTTTTATCACCGCTACCCCGAATTCGGATCGATCCGGAATCCTTACCCGGAAAGCCAGGAAAAACTGAGGAGACTCAGGGAAAAAATCCATGAAAACCTGCTGAAAATGAGTCTGGAACCGGATGTCATGGTATGTACATCCGTGCCGGCCCTCGCCCGCATGGGCTCTGTGTTGAGTGAATGGAAAGTTCCGGGCGAACTGGTAAGGGAAGAAATAAGCTACTGGATTTCACAGATTTCGGTTTTGGAGGTTAAGCCCCGGCACCTCGAAGCTACTTTGGACGAACTTAGCCTGCCCGGCAATCAGGAAATCTCATTCGATGAGATGCTGAACCGGCTTGTTTGCATGGAAAACGGGATTGGGGAGATTTTCCGGATTGAATAGAACATTCAAACCCTGTAAATTTTTCCAAAAGCTGAATATATGAACGGACCGGGCTGCATTTACCCCGTAGAAACCCGAATTATTTTCCCCTGAACAAAACCTCCCGCCCAAATTTGTATAACTTTGCATGACAAGAACTGGCTAACACCATTCAACATTATGAAAACCCAAGCCGAATTCAAATTCTGGGACTTTAATATCTGGCAAAATCTCGCTGCCACAGGAATCATTGTTTCTGCATTGTCCCATGCAGGACTATTTCTCACAGGCAGAGAAGTCACGCACTTTTCCCGTGTGTATTGGATTTGGGTATTGGTTTTTTCACTGGGCACCCTCCTGAAATACTATTACTTCAAAAACGGAATTGAACCAGGTCATCACCACGACCACTAAGCGCCAGGCTCTGAAAAATCGCTTTCCGAATGTCAGAAAAACGCCTCAGCATTACCCAATGGGCGGAGGATGACCGCCCGAGAGAAAAACTGATTGCCAAGGGAAAAAACTCCCTCTCTGATGCTGAGTTACTGGGCATTCTTATTGGTTCAGGTACGGCAAAAGAATCAGCCGTAGATCTGGCAAAGAGAATTCTGGCAGCCGGCCAAAATGATCTGAACCGCCTCGCCAAAATGGGCATTAAAGAACTTACCCAAATCAAAGGCATCGGACAGGCAAGGGCCATAACCATTATGGCAGCCATTGAACTGGGCAGGAGGAGAAAAGAAACCGAATCTCAGGCCCTGGAGCAACTCAGAAGTTCGCAGAAAATATTCGAATTTATGAAGCCAGATTTGCTGGACCTGCCCCATGAACAGTTTTGGGTAATACTGATGAACAATGCCCTGAGACCCATAAAAAAGGTGAAAATCGGAGAAGGCGGCATCACTCAGGTTTCGGTAGATCTCAGGATAATATTCAAGGAAGCCCTTGAAAACTATGCCACATCCATTGTGCTGGTACACAACCATCCCAGCGAGAAAAAAGAACCGAGTCAGGAAGATATCCATCTTACCAAAAGGATATTTGATGCAGGGCAGATTCTCAATATCCGACTTTTGGACCATGTAATTTTTACCAATTCCGGCTATTACAGCTTTCAGGACGAAGGACAAATGTGAAAAAAACACCTGCATTACTTTTTTTTATTGCCGGTATAGCCATAGTTATGGGGATTTTCTTTTCCATAGTGATGCTGGGGCCTGCCGCAGAAAAATTCAATCCCGGAGACATTCTGGCCTTCAGAAACCTCAAAAACAGGTCGCTTTCGGGTAAAGTGGGTGCCCCTTTTTATCTCGACACCCGGTTTGATTCTCTCGTATACTTTCCTCCGAACCAAAAAGAAATCTACAGTGCCGAAGTTTTCTGGCTTCCTCTCCCGGAAGAAGCAGACCTGATGCCCGACAGACCCGGATATACCTCTCATTTGAAAACCGGATTTATTGTTCTGGAAAAAGAAACCTGGCGAGACAGCCTTTATTTTTATAAAAATATCGAGGAATCCGGCGACAGCCTGTACTTCATCCCCTTCGCTGACCTTTCCAACGGAAAGCAAAGCTATGGAGGAGGCCGTTATCTGGATGTAAATCTGAAAAAAGGGAGAAAGGCCAGAATCGATTTCAACTTCGCCTATAATCCCTGGTGTGCCTACAAAGACAGCTATATTTGTGCCGGTATCCCGGCCTTAAACCACCTGAGCAAGGCCATAGAAGCAGGAGAAAAAACATACCCTAACACCAGCCATGAATCCCAGAAAACCCATTGATTCCAAATGGATTAACCAGGAAAAACTGGATTTGCTGAAAGTGCTTTGTGCCATTCCGGGAACAAGCGGCGATGAAGGCCCTGTCCGGGATTTTGTACTGGATTATGTAAAAAAAAATCAGGCCCTATGGAAGTCTGCTCCGGAAATCTGGGCAGGAAATGGGTTTCAGGAAAATATGGCCCTGATTTTTGGCAAGCCACAAAAAGCATTTTATGCGCATCTGGATACTGTGGGATATACCATCCGATACAACAATAATGTCATCCCGGTGGGCGGCCCCGATGGGCAAACCGGGGATTTGCTGGTTTTTGAAGAAAATGGGAAACCCGGTGAAACCCGGCTGATTCATGAAGCGGATGAACACCTTTTTCTGGTCTCCTATCCACAAAATATTCAACCGGGTACCACTTTAACCTATTTTCCCATATTTGAATGTGACGGAGAATGGATAAAAAGCCCTTATCTGGACAATCGGCTGGGGGTATGGGCTTTGTTGCTGATGGCCGAATGGGCAGAAAACGCAGCTTTTGTTTTCACAACCTTCGAAGAACACGGCGGGGGTGGGGCCGGTATTATGGCTAAAATTCTGTTTGAAAAATTCGGAACCACCCAAAGCATTATTACCGATGTAACCTGGACCTCTGAAGGTGTTTTTGCCGGAAACGGCCCTGTTGTTTCCCTCAGAGACAGCCGCATACCACGAAAGGAATTTGTCAAAGAAATCAGACAGCATCTGGAAAAGCACAATATCCCATACCAACTGGAAGTGGAACAGCACGGCGGAAGCGACGGACGCGAAATCCAGCATCTCCCCTACCCCATAGACTGGTGCTTCATTGGCCCCCCATCAGAGAACCCGCATTCAAGTCTGGAATCCGTTCATTTCCGCGATGCAGAAGGCTTTTTGCAAATGCTGAAGTCCTTGCTACCGGAACAGTGAACCAGTCCGGTTCTGGCTATTCATCAACCGGATTTACAAAAAAAAAGCGGCCATAAAGCCGCTTGTTGATTTCACAAAACTTTGATTTACTGAGCTCCTTCAGTCATTTGCTCAAGACGGGCCTTCAGTTTTTTGGCTTCCGTCATTTCCTGACTGTCATAATACTTTTCAATAATGGTACCATAGGTATTGATGGCATCACTGTAGTTTTTCTGCAGTTCCTGAACCAGACCGGCTTTCAGCAGATATCTGGGTGAAAAATACTTGTTGGGTGCATGCAATGCGGCCTTTTTATAGTACTCAAGGGCCTTGTCCAGATCATTGAGTTCCAGATAGGCATCGCCCATCAGGCAATGAGCCCGTGGCTGAATAAGAATGTCCGCAGAGCTGAACTTGGCCAGATAATCAACGGCATCCTGATATTTGCCCTGTTTCAGATAGATGCTTCCGATGTAGAAGTTCGCCAGATTGCCGGATTTTGTGAAGGGGTAATCTTCTGCAATCGAAAGAAGACCGGGATGGTTGCCATCACCGTTCAGGGCTTTCTTCAATGAATCAGATTCAAAATAATAGATGGCTGAGAACATTTGTTCCTGCGCCTCTTCATTCTGGGTGCCGCTCCACCACTGATAACCAAAATAACCTGCCACCACCAGCACGATAGCACCAATCAGCATGGTTAGTTTCTTTGAATTCTGCTCAATGTAGTGCTCAAAATTGCTGAGCTTTTCCACCATTACCTCGGGATTTTCAAGGGCCGATTCATGGCCTTCCGATTTGTTCTTTACTTCCTGACTCATAAAATCTTAATCAACAATGTAGGGATAATTCTGATCAACATAAACATCTTTATAAACCTCGTCGGCTGTAGGATAGGGAGATTCCTCTGCAAAGGTTACGCTATCGTTCACCATCACCTTGATTTTTTCTTCCAAAGCTTCAAGGTCGGATTCCTTGGCCCAGCCATTTTTGAGAATAACATCTCTGACATGCTCAATAGGATCCTGATCCTTGTAATCTTCAAGCTCCTCTTTGGTTCTGTATTTGGCAGGGTCAGACATCGAATGTCCTTTATAGCGGTAGGTTCTGAATTCGAGCAGTGTAGGACCATCGCCCCTTCTGGCTCTTTCAGCAGCCTGCGAAACGGCTTCGTGCACATCTTCAGGACGCATACCATTTACCGGCTCAGAGGGCATATCAAATGCAAGACCGAGTTTGTACAATTCGGTCACATTGGATGTCCTTTCTACCGATGTTCCCATGGCATACCCGTTGTTTTCAATCACGAAAATAACTGGCAATTTCCAAGTCATGGCCATATTCAATGCCTCATGAAAAGCACCTTGTCTGACAGCACCGTCGCCCATGTAGCACATAACCACATTGCCGGTTTTGTTGTATTTCTCAGCGAAAGCAATTCCGGCACCCATCGGTACCTGAGCACCAACGATCCCGTGACCACCAATAAAATTAACCGTTTTATCAAAAAAGTGCATGGAACCTCCTTTGCCTTTTGAGCATCCGGTTGCCTTGGCAAACAATTCTGCCATAAGTGCCTTAGGATCAGAACCAAGAGCCAAAGGAATGCCATGATCTCTGTAGGCGGTAATCCATTTGTCGGACGCCACGGTAGCTGTCTTGGCACCCGAAGCACAGGCTTCCTGCCCAATGTAGAGGTGACAGAAACCCTTGATTTTCTGCATCCCATACAACTGACCGGCTTTTTCTTCAAAGCGCCGCATCAGCAGCATGTTTTCAAACCAGAAAAGATAGCGTTCCTTGGGATGTTTGGTTTTTATGGTGCTTCCGCTTTTTGAAGTTTTGGTTTTCAGCTTCTCCATTACTTCCCGAAAAATTAAGCCTGACCCATTGTTCCGCCAAAGTTGAAAGGAACTTTGGGCATATCACTCATATCGCGGATATCTCCGAATGCATCCTGATATCGCTCTACATTTTCTTTCAGAGCCTGAAGAAAACGAACGGTATGCTCTGGAGTCATCACAATTCTGGATTTAACCCTTGCCTTCGGTACACCCGGCATGAGGCGGATAAAATCAATTACGAACTCAGAATTCGAATGTGCAATCATGGCCAGATTGGCATAGGTACCTTCGGCTACTTCTTCAGAAAGCTCGATGTTGATTTGGTTTTCCTGATTCTGATCTTCCATTTTTATCCGGCTACTGAGGATTCTTTTCTGGTTTTTCGCCCTGCAGGAATAATGGGTGTTGCGTTGTTTTCGGCAATCTGGGTCAGGGTTTCAAGCTCGCTTTTAGAACCTACAACCAGATCATCGTAGTCACGCATACCGGTTCCTGCCGGAATAAGATGTCCAACAATTACATTTTCTTTCAGACCTAGGAGGCTGTCGGACTTACCACGGATAGAGGCCTCACTGAGTACTTTGGTGGTTTCCTGGAATGATGCGGCAGAAATAAAGCTTTCTGTACCGAGAGAAGCCTGGGTAATACCCATCAGAATGGGCCGTGAAGTGGCCGCCAATGCATCCCTTATTTCAACCCGGCGGGCATCCATTCTCCTGAGACTGGAATTTTCATCCCTGAGTCGCTTGGACGATACAATCTGTCCTGGCTGCAGTTCGCTTGAGTCGCCGGCATCTGTTACGACCTTGGCGCCCATAATTTCATCATTTTCTCTTCTGAAAGTGAATTTGTCTACCGTCTGTCCGGGCAGGAAATTGGTATCTCCGGGCTCGGTAATTTCTACCTTCTGCATCATCTGACGGACAATGATTTCAATGTGTTTGTCATTGATTTTCACACCCTGCAGACGGTACACCTCCTGAATTTCATTCACGAGATATTCCTGAACTGCAGTCGGTCCCTTGATGGCAAGGATATCCGAAGGCGTAATGGCACCATCAGAAAGGGCCATACCGGCCTTTACATAATCGCTGTCCTGCACCAGAATGTGCTTGGAAAGCGGCACCATGTATTTCTTTTTCACTCCATCTCTAGATTCAATAAAAATCTCCCGATTTCCACGCTTGATTCCACCATAGGAAACGATTCCATCAATTTCAGATACAACCGCAGGGTTGGATGGATTCCGTGCTTCGAAAAGTTCGGTTACCCTTGGAAGACCTCCGGTAATATCCCTTGTCTTTCCGGCTGACCTTGGAATTTTGGCCATCACCTGTCCGGCCTTAATTTTCTGGCCGTTTTCTACAACCAGGTGAGCACCCACTGGCAGATTGAATGATTTGGAATCAGACTTGCCCTGAACCACAATCGAAGGGTTCTTGGCTTTATCCTTGGTTTCGATGATTACCTTTTCACGGTGTCCGGTTTGCTCATCGTATTCCTCGCGGAAGGTGATGCCTTCTTCGATGGAATCAAACTCAACCTTTCCATCTATGTCTGTAAGTATCACAGCATTGTATGGATCCCAGTAACAAATTTCCTGACCTCTGCTCACCTTCTGACCGGATTTCACTTTCAGGAAAGATCCGTACGGAATGTTGGCAGTCATGAGGGTTTTATCGGAATTTTCGCTGCCTTCGGGTACCAGACGCATTTCACCGGTACGACCGATTACCACATCAATGGCTTCGCCTTCGTTGTTGGTGGTTTGCAGCGACCTAACTTCATCAAAAATGATGATTCCATCCTGCTTGGCTTTAATGGTGGATTCAACCGCAATGTTGGAAGCCGTACCGCCCACATGGAATGTTCTCAGGGTAAGCTGTGTACCGGGCTCACCGATAGACTGAGCAGCAATTACACCAACCGATTCGCCTTTCTGAACCATTTTGCCTGAGGCCAGATTGCGTCCGTAACACATGGAGCAAACCCCGCGCTTGGTTTCACAAGTCAGTACTGATCGGATTTCAATTTCTTCTACGCCGGCGTCATCTATGGCTTTGGCAATTTCTTCTGAAATGGCCTGATTGTTGGACACCAGCAATTCACCGGAAAGAGGACTGAAAACATCGTGAACCGATACCCTGCCGAGAATACGCTCTGATAATGGCTCAACAATTTCTTCATTTTCCTTCAATGCAGAAACTGTGATACCCCGCAGGGTTCCGCAATCTACTTCATTGATAACCAGATCCTGAGCCACATCATGCAGACGGCGGGTTAGATAACCGGCATCGGCGGTTTTCAATGCGGTGTCGGCAAGACCTTTACGGGCACCGTGTGTAGAAATAAAATATTCCAGTACATCCAGACCTTCCTTGAAGTTGGAAAGGATGGGATTTTCGATGATTTCTCCCACAGACCCCTGAAGGTTTTTCTGTGGCTTGGCCATAAGACCCCGCATACCACCAAGCTGACGGATTTGCTCACGGGACCCCCGGGCACCGGAGTGCATCATCATATAAATCGAATTGAATCCCTGATTGTCGCTTTCGAGCTGGCGCATGAGGGTTTCGGTAATCTGCGAATTTACACGGGTCCAGATGTCGATAACCTGATTGTATCGCTCATTGTCGGTAATGAGACCCATGAGGTAATTCTGCCATACGCTTTCCACCTCATCTTTGGCAGCAGCTACAAGTTTGTCTTTCTCAGCCGGGATTTTGATATCATCCAGACCGATGGAAAGCCCGCCGCGGAAGGCCATCCGGAAACCAAGTTCCTTGATGTCATCGAGGAATTTGGCCGTACGCTTGGTCCCGCACTGACGGTAAACATCGGCAATGATTTTCTGAAGTTTCTTTTTGGTGAGCAACTCGTTGATGTAGCCCACTTCTTCAGGAACGCAGAGATTGAAAAGCACACAACCGGAGACGGTTTCAATCATTTGGTCCACCAGCTGTCCCTGAGCATCTCTCACTTTCACTTTCACCTTGATGTAGGCATGCTGATCGAGCCGCCTTTCATTCAGGGCAATAACCACCTCATCCATGGAATAAAAGGTTTTGCCTTCTCCCATGACGGTTTCTTTGGGGGTGCTCCTTCTTCCTTTGGTGATGTAGTACAGCCCAAGCACCATGTCTTGTGAGGGCACAGTAATAGGAGCACCGTTTGCAGGATTCAGAATGTTGTGAGAAGCCAGCATTAATATAGAGGCCTCAAGAATGGCTTCGTGTCCCAGGGGAACATGGACCGCCATCTGGTCACCGTCGAAATCGGCGTTGAATGCAGTACACACAAGCGGGTGAAGCTGAATGGCCTTTCCCTCGATAAGCTTGGGCTGAAACGCCTGAATACCCAAACGATGAAGTGTCGGGGCGCGGTTCAGCAGCACAGGGTGACCCTTGAGCACATTCTCCAGAATATCCCATACAACAGGGTCTTTCCGATCAACAATTTTTTTGGCCGACTTTACGGTTTTTACAATTCCTCTTTCAATCAGTTTTCTGATGATAAAAGGTTTGAAAAGTTCGGCTGCCATTTCTTTGGGCAGTCCGCATTCATGCAATTTTAGTTCAGGACCCACCACGATTACGGAACGACCGGAGTAGTCAACCCGCTTACCGAGAAGGTTTTGACGGAAACGACCCTGTTTTCCTTTCAGCATATCTGAAAGAGACTTCAGCGCACGGTTTCCTTCGGCTCTTACGGCATTTACTTTCCTTGAATTGTCGAATAATGAATCTACTGCTTCCTGGAGCATCCTTTTTTCATTTCTGAGGATTACTTCGGGGGCTTTGATTTCGATGAGTCTTTTCAATCGGTTGTTCCGGATGATAACCCTCCGGTACAAATCATTCAAATCGGAGGTAGCAAAGCGACCGCCATCAAGCGGTACAAGAGGACGCAGTTCCGGTGGAATGACGGGAACCATTTTGATAATCATCCACTCAGGACGATTCTCAATTCTGGTTTTGGCATCACGGAAGGCCTCTACTACTTTCAATCTTTTAAGTGCCTCAGCTTTTCTTTGCTGTGAGGTATCGGTAGAAGCAGAATGGCGAAGGCTGAAAGACAAATCATCCAGTTTAATTCTGGAAAGAAGCATCTGAAGTGCTTCCGCACCCATTTTGGCAATAAACTTATTGGGATCGGCATCATCGAGCATCTGGTTTTCTCTTGGAAGTTTTTCCAAAATATCCAGATATTCATCTTCGGTCAAAAACTGAAGGTCTTCGATTTTTTCCGCCATGATTCCCGGCTGAATAACCACAAAGCGCTCGTAGTATATAATCTGATCCAGCTTTTTCGTAGGAAGACCAAGCAGGTATCCTATTTTATTGGGAAGGGAACGAAAATACCAGATATGCGCCACAGGCACAACCAGTTCGATGTGGCCCATACGCTCTCTCCTGACTTTTTTCTCGGTTACCTCTACACCGCAGCGGTCGCAGATGATACCTTTGTACCGGATTCGCTTGTACTTTCCGCAATGACACTCCCAGTCCTTGACCGGACCAAAAATTCTTTCACAGAAGAGACCATCCATCTCAGGTTTGTATGTCCTGTAGTTGATGGTTTCTGGTTGGGTTACTTGCCCGTACGAACCTTCAAGAATGGATTCGGGAGAAGCCAGACTTATGGTAACTTTCGTAAAGTCCTGTTTTATTTTTTTGTTATTTCTAAAAGCCATAATACTCTTGTTCAGAGACGATTATCTTTGAAAATGAATGAACTGGAAAGATGTGGGAAAGACGCCCGGAAAAAGCTTTGTTTGTGAAATTTGTGTTGCCAGAATCCAAGGGTACCCAAAAATAGCCTGCAAAAGTAGCGTTTTGAATTGAGTAATACAAAATTTGGGCCAAAAAAAATTAATTTTCAGAAACCTGCATGGATGGGGGGCATTCTTTGGTTCGCCGGATTAAAAAGGCGCATCTGCAAGGCAAAAAAAAATACAGTAAAAATTCCGTATTTCTGATTTGGTCTTAATATTGTAGCCTAAATCAAATCATTATGAAAAAACCAATTTTTATCATTCTTGCCACTTTTGGCCTTTGGTTCAGTGCAAAATCACAAAGTGCTGAACAGTATGAGTACCAGCAAATGACCGCTGTAGAATCTGTTGTGCCCGGTGGTCTGGGTCGTTCGAGGCTGATAACCTCCGCTAAGGATGGTTCTATGGAAGAGATTAAACTGGAAAACTTTTTCAGTTTTGTGGGAATCAACTTCGGCAACATCAAAGAAAACGACAAGGTACTTGCCGGAAAAATTGAAGAAAAAGTAAACAATGGCTGGGAACTGGTTTCGATCACTCCGGGTGTATATGCGGCCGACAAAAGCACAGGTATTTTTATAACCCTTTATCTTTTCAGAAGAAAAAAATAATCCTGCTTATTGCTGGATAGAAATTCTAAAACCGGATGCGAGTCCGGTTTTTTTATTTTGCCGTAAGGAGCCGGCAGGTTTGGAACAGCCCGGGGCCATAAGAAATTTCCGGGGAGAGTTGAGTTTCGAAAAAAAAGAAATTTGTATTTCCGGCACCGGCGGTGGCTTTGGAAACCAGAATCCTGGGCCAATGGGCAGGTTGCGAGGCATTTGAAAAGGGGTCTTAAGATATTTCCGGGGAGAGTTGAGTTTCGAAAAAAAAGAAATTTGTATTTCCGGCACCGGCGGTGGCTTTGG
>JBIKMV010000242.1:0-4056 GCA_044359055.1 Catalimonadaceae bacterium | reverse complement strand
GAATCTCGAGGGTATCCCGGACAGATCGGCCCGGTTTAAAACCATTTTTGCTCTGAACTGGCAGGGCGAGATGTACAGCTTCGAGGGCCTGATAAGGGGAAAAATTGCTTTGGAGAAAAAGGGAGAAACAGGTTTTGGCTATGACCCTGTTTTTATACCTGAAGGCTATGAAAAAACCTTTGCAGAACTGGGCCCTGAAATCAAAAACAAGATGAGCCACAGAGCTTTGGCCAGCAAACAACTGGCTGCTTTTCTGAGCAAAATCTGGAAATAAGGCTATCGGATCCGGCTCATGCCACCGTCGATCACAAGGTTCTGGGCCGTAATCCAGCCGGAGTCGGTGGACAGAAAAAACAGAGCTGCTTTGGCCATTTCATCGGCAGTGCCGATCCGCTGAAGCGGATGCCTTTTTGCTGAAGCTTCCTTCTTTTCCGGAGTGCTGAGCAGGCCTTCCGCCAGCTTGGTTTCGGTGAGCGAAGGTGAAATAACATTGACCCGGATTTGAGAAGCGGCATACTCGGCTGCAAGCGACTGGCATAAAGCCTGCAATGCTCCTTTTGCAGCCGCTATGCTGGCGTGAAATCCTATCCCTGAATGGGCAGCCACCGAACTGAAAGCCACCACGGAGGCACCGCCGGCTTTTTTCAACCGGGGCAGCATGGCCTGAAAAAGAGATACAAATCCCAAAACATTAACCTGATAATCGTCCAGAAAATCTTCTCTGGTGAGGCGGCCCATAGGCTTCAGATTGATGGTACCGGGGCAATACAGAATACCATGAAAAACATCGGGCCATGTATCGGGAATGTGTATTTCCGGATTCCGGGCATCGAAGCGGAGGTGATGGGGACCCGGAAGTTCGGTTCGTCCGGCTGTGAATACATTCCAGCCCCGGGCTTCACAGAGCAATCTGGCCTCCTGGCCGATACCGGAACTTGCGCCTGCTATCAGTACATTCATTTTTTATGGAATTAAAAAGGGAGCCGTTCAGCTCCCTGATGGTGGATGGTGTATTAAACTTTTACTTGCTTTGGTAGATGTGCCGCAGGAATTCATCCCTTGTAGCTGTTTCCTGAAATTTTCCCAGATAAGTGGCTGTGATGGTGGAGCTTGTAGTATCCTCAACACCCCGCGAACTTACACAAAGGTGCTTGGCATCTATCACCACTGCCACATCTTCTGTTTGAAGAACATCCCGAAGGTAGTGGGCAATCTGAACGGTGAGCCTTTCCTGAACCTGTGGTCTTTTGGCAAAGTACTCCACAATACGGTTGATCTTGCTCAGACCGATTACCTTACCATTGGAGATGTAGGCCACATGGGCCTTGCCCACAATGGGAACAAAGTGGTGTTCGCAATTGCTGTAGAGGGTGATGTCCCTTTCTATCAACATCTGATCGTACTGATATTTGTTTTCAAAAAGGGCAATCTTCGGGGCGTTTTTTGGATTGAGGCCTTTGAAGATTTCCTGCACATACATTTTGGCCACCCTCCCTGGCGTTCCCCTCAGGCTGTCGTCGCTGAGGTCGAGGCCCAGAATGTTCATGATGTCTTCAAACTTCTTTTCAATGAGTTTTATCTTGGCTTCATCGTCCAGTTCAAAGGCATCTTCTCTCATCGGAGTTTCGAATGAGGTAAACAAATGCTGATCTCCTATTTCTTCCATGGTAAATCCTTCCAGTGGGTTGATAGCCTGTATGTTATCTTGAAGCAGGATATCGGACAAAGTTGCGTTCGGTTTCATAAAGTGTTACAGTTAAATCGAGTTTTTCGTCAAGTTGTTTTCTTAAAATCTGCCATATCACTACGGCCATGTTTTCGGCAGATGGGTTGAGGTTTTTAAATTCTTCTACATCCAGATTGAGGTTTTTATGATCAAATCTGTCGGTAACCCGGGTTTGAATCAGGTTGCCAAGATATTTCATATCCACCACATAACCTGTGTCGGGGTCAATTTCGCCGGCCACTTCTACTATGAGCTCGTAGTTGTGACCATGAAAATTGGGATTGTTGCACTTCCCAAAAACTTCCCGGTTCTTTTCGGGGCTCCAATTGGGATTTTCCAATTTGTGTGCGGCATTGAAATGCTCTTTTCTGAATACGGATACTTTCATCTGCTTTCAGGATAAATACCTGATTGAATTGTTTTTTGTTTAATCTTTGTTGATAGAAAGTTAAACAATTTGTTCTGTTCAAATTTCCGGCCATTCATAAATAAAAAAAAATGTTCGGCTTTTTCGCAAATTTAAAAATTAAATACGTGAATATCAATATATTATAAAAAGGTCTTCGAATTGCCAATTTGGCAGGAGTTATTTTATTTTGATTCCTAGCGGACAATTGCCTTATTTTCGATACTGAATTTTATGCATCCCGGCATTCCGGTTCGTCTTTTTTTCATAAGCCTGATATTAAACCTCGCTTGTTTCAGTTTTGCCTTTTGCAAAGGCCCTGATACCACTTACATCAAGGATTGCCGGCATTTCTACAACATCACCCTTTCTTTTGCCAAGCCCCATTTCAGCACGACGCTGAGCAACAGCAGCGACGATATAACCCTGAAATACAGAACCCTGAATCCGTACCGGGTGGGTATGGCTTTTGATTACCGCTGGTTTGGTCTGGAACTTACCGCCAATCTTCCCAACCTGAAATCTCAGAATATCAGAAAAGGAGAAACCAGAAGTTCCTCTTTTCGATTCACCATCAACAGCCGGAAAGTTGCCGTTCTGGCTTTCCTTCAGAACTATCATGGTTTTTACCTGAACGACAATAAGATATTTTACAATCCGCTGTCTGCCGCCAATCCGCTGCCGCGGCGGCGGGACATGAGGTGCAATATGTATCTGACTCAGTTTCAGTACTTTTTCAATCACAAACGATACAGCAATCCTGCCGCTGCTGGGCAGTATGAAAGGCAACTCAAAAGCTGCGGCACACCTGTATTGCATGCCGGATTTCAGGGCACAAAATACCTGGCAGACAGCTCTTTTGTGCCCTCGGCAGCAGCCAGCAGTTTTCCGAATATTTCGCCGATACGGGGTTTGGAGTCCGTTCAGGTATTTCTGGGGGCCGGCTACCAGTATTCTTTTATTTTCCTGAAAAAATTCTTTATCAACGGCTCCTTTATTCCTGCCCTTACCTGGATGAACAATGTGGAGGTTCTCACAGATCAGGACAACCGGAGTCATCAGGATTACGGTATTCGCTATGACGCCCGCCTTATGGCCGGATTCAACGGTGAAAGATTTTACTACGGCGCCTGGTTTACCGGAATCTGGAGCAATCAAAAATTGCTCGGCGGCAACTTTGTCGATTATTCTTTCCAATCCTTCCGGTGCTTTGCCGGCTGGAGATTCCGAACGAGGAAAAGTCTGGGATTTTTGGGCCTCTAATGCAAAGTATGAACCCAATGGATACCGAAGTTGTAAGCCCGATTCTCACTCCAAAAGAGTTTATTCCCAAACAGGCGGTTGCCGGCATTATATTAAGTTATCAAAGGAAAATAATTAAAACCGGAGCCTTCTTCACGCTGTTTTTCAATATATTGGTATCGATTTGCTTTGCACAGGACAAAAAAGATGAGCGGATAACCCGCTACCGCCATCACATCAGCCTGGCTACCCATCTCACCAACATCAACTTAACTTCCACTATCAGAAATGTGGACAAAGCAGATAAAATTGAATTCAGAACCGCTACAGCCACCCGACTGGGCATTTCTTTTGATTACCGCTGGCTGGGTTTTGAGGTATTTAGCCGGCTTCCCTTCAGCCAGGCAGCCGAAAAGGGGAAAACCCGGAACAGGGGAATATTTGTGCGGATAAACAAACCCCGGTTTTGGGTAAATGCTGTTTGGCAAAGATTTTCGGGTATGTACTGGTCCAATCCGGATGCGGCTGCCCGGACTATTCTGCTGCCCGGATATTTTCCCATCCGCGATGATATTAATTGCAATCTCCTGCATCTCAATGCTTTTTACATCTTCTCTCCGAAAAGATTTTCCAATCCCGCGGCCCAGGGCGAAAACGAAAGGCAGTTGAAAAGCGGTGGATC
>JBIKMV010000241.1:0-4057 GCA_044359055.1 Catalimonadaceae bacterium | reverse complement strand
GGGCAAATCCAAATCGAAAAGCAGGGAGAAGCGCAGGGTTTCTGCCAGTGGGTGATTGGTCTGAACAGGCAGCAGGTAGGCAAAATCCAGACCGAATGTCTGATACCGTATGCCCACTCCGGCTGTAAAGTATCGCCTGTTGCCCTTGTTTCGACTTTCGTGAAAGTAGCCGGCCCGCACTGCAAACTGGTTGTCGTACCAGTATTCAACCCCTCCGCCAATCATCAGCTCCTGCATTTTTTCCTTAAAGCCATCGGGTGCCTGGTAAAGAGAGGTGCCCATGCCGGTTATCCAGGATTCTTCACTTTGGTTGGTGGGAACGGTGTCGGCTGATGGAGTTGGAACAAGGGTCTTGGCAATGTCGAACAAAAATGTCATTTTGTTGTATGGATCCAGTTCCACGGTGAGCGCAGGGCCCATTCGTAGTGTGGTGGGGATAAAGTACCGGAGGTCCTCATCGTTGTAGGAGATTTTTGGTCCCATATTGCTCAGAGCCAGGCCAAAAGCAAAATTCGCAGGGCTTCCGCCCAGACTCAGTTCTTTTTTATAGTACATCCCCAAATCTACGGCAACGCTGTTGGCAGGCCGGGCATCTTGACCTGTAGTTCCTATTGAACCGGATAGGTTTGAGTGAAAATACTTGATGCCTACACCCAGACTCAATGATTTGGAAAGAATTCTGGAGTAGGTAGGGCAAATGGCCAATTCGTTCGGATTGAGGGTACCCATGGAGGCACCTGTATTGTCCGTCATTTGAATACTCCCCAGATTGAAATAGGTAAAGCCAAGACCTACAGCACTTTGCTTGTTGATTTTATAGAAGCCGCTCAGGTATCCCAGATACACATCGTTTACGCCGAGTCCTCTCAGCCAGGGACTTACCGAAATCGAACCTCCCATATCCCGCTGCACATGGGCCAATTTTCCGGGGTTCCAGTACACAGAATTCTGGTCTGGCGAGAGGGCTGCCCCTGCATCACCCAGACCGGCAGAGCGGGCATCGGGTGTGATGCTCAGAAAGGGAACGGCTGTGGTTATCACCCGGAATTCGTCCCTGCGCCCCTGTGCATCAATTGTGGTTTGAGCCACCATTTGGAGCGTGCAAAGTGAAAAACAGACCAGAGACCCTGAAAAAATTATTGTTTTAAACATTTTCTGATTTAAGATGGATGTAGAAATGTTTCATGTATAAAAGTAAATTCCGGAAAACCTTGCAAGCACTAACGGATGTAAACAATTTTTCGGTTGAATTTGGCCACGGCATCATTCGTGTCAGATTTCACAAAAATTTCACAAATGTAGGTGCCGGGCGACAACTTTTCACCATTTTCTCTTGAACCATCCCATACCAGCTCCCTGAATGCCCCCGGCTTGGCAATGGAATTTTCGTACAACCAGTTTTTTTCTAAAATCCGGCGCCCCCTCAGGTCGGTAAGAACGAGAGAAATGTCCAGATTATCACCTACTTGTGCATTCTCGAGGCTGAGATAGATTTCGGATGAAAAGGGGTTGGGATACAGATTGAATTTGTCGGCTATCTTGCCGTTTACCTGAGCGATACCCACTTCAAACCAAATGGTGGCTTCACTGGAATTGTTAAAATTATCCCATGCCTTTACGGTAAGGGAGTGGAGACCGGCCGTAAGATTGCGGAAAGGAAAACGAACGAAGCCTTTTTGATAACTGCCCTCGGCATTTTGAAAGTACTCATTCATTACATACACCTCATTGCCGTCCAGAGTGGCCGTAAGGTCATGCCCGAGGCCCAGTCCGGTAACATCGATACCACTTTCGTCATTGAGGTCAACCCAGAGTGTAGCGTCTTTGCCTGTGAGTCCATAGTCTGCGAATGAGTAATCGTTCATAAACAGTTTGATTTCCGGACCCTCATCGTCTTTTTTAGGATTAGGATTCAGGCCTCCCACCTTGATGTTGGTTTTGTAGCCATTGGCGTCTTTTTTCTGTGTTTTGTCTTCTGCATACATCAGCAGCCTTCCATTTCCTACCTGAAACGATACATCTCTGGAGACAAAAAACCGCACGGTAAACTCTCCGTTTTTTACCGGAACCGCACCATTGAAAAGCTGATTTTTCTGGTATGGGTAAGCGCAGGGCCTTGCCGGGCTGAAACCATACTGGTTTAAATCCATTTCCAGGGTGCCCGGTTTATCGAAAATATTGGCATACAGTGTTCCGTTGAAGCTGCCGTCTTTTACCCCGTCGGGGTTCTGAATTTCACCCGAAAATTCCACCAGTTGCAAGCCCCGCATGGTGTCTGAATCCGGGAAATTGGTGAGTACAATATTTTGTTTGGGAAAAGG
The DNA here is from genome assembly GCA_044359055.1 of Catalimonadaceae bacterium. Taxonomy (GTDB): domain Bacteria; phylum Bacteroidota; class Bacteroidia; order Cytophagales; family Flexibacteraceae; genus CAMDMI01. The sequence goes on along the minus strand of JBIKMV010000241.1, from coordinate 1,736 downwards.
AAACCGGCAGGAGGGGTCTCCCAGTAAAGTAAAGCCACGATTGTTGCGCTTTTCGCTGCAAATGTTTTTGGTCATTCTGAAAACATCTCCGAAGAAACCGGTTCTGCCGCTGGTGTTTTGATACAGGGAGTTGTAAAAGGCCTGATTGATAATGAAATTGGCCTGAGCGGTTACAGGTCTTCCGGTTGTCATGATGCCGATGGCCCCGCCATTGGGGTTTAGCATCAGGCTTTCGCCGCCGGAAACCTGAGAGGGATAATCGTGCCGCCCGAAATCGCAGGTCGCTGTGATGAAAAAGGGGAGCCTGTTTTTGTTTTTCAGCTGCTCAATCATTTCGGAGGTAAACAAAAACTCATCCGCCCACACGGTTTCGCCACCATGTCCGGAATAATTGATAATCAGACTTCCCTGTTCAATGGTATTCAGGAGCTCTGATGTGGTGGTCGGGCTTGTGTTACCTCCCGGGCTGGAAACCAGCGGATAAGCGGCCATAAAGATTTTTTTCAAATTGGCCTGGGGATTGGCAGCCAGAAAGGGATCTGCCAGATTATTGGCATCCTTGCTGTGGTAGCAACCATCGCCATTGTCTGCCACAAAAGTAAAACGGTCTCTCCAGGGTCCGAAAGCTTCGGATGAACTGCAGTAGCTTATGAGTTTGTTTACCATCCCAGCGGCTTCGCTTTCTGATTTGGACGGCAACCGGCCTACCCCGATGTCCATGAGGTCGTTTTCGCCCCATCCTCCCTTGGTACGGTTCAAAATTCCAAAGAAATCATCAGAAGCGTAGGTAGGGATAATGGAAAGGTATTCCACGCTGGAATAGGTGGGTACAAAGTTGGTATTGCCGGTGGTTCGGTTTTTGTAGTCAAACGAGCAATCGCCGAACAGTAGCAGATATTTCAGCTTTGGGGTTTCTGTTTTGTAATATAGGTGCATGGCAAAGTTGCGTATGGCCGTAACATCCTGAGCACCGGAGGAAAATTCATTGTAAATCTGCTCGGGAACCACCACTTCTACTTCCAGATTGTCATGGTCGCGGCGGAAGGCTGCAAGCCGCAGTGCCTGATTGTAAAACGCCGGGCTGCTGACAATCAGGAGGTCAGGAGGAACCATTCCCCTGAGGTTTTGCCTTACCACACTTTTGAAAACGACGGGCTTGGGCAGATTCTGATTTCGGAAAACAAAATAATCGCGGATGGTGTCCTGGTATTTGCTGAATCCCCCTGAGATCGTTGAGATGGCATTGATTTTGTCTGAAAAGGTTACATCCCAGACACGGCTTTGTCCGTCCGGCAGGATTTGGTAGAATACATTTTTATCGGGATATCGGTAGGCTTTGAATCCGAAATTTCCTCCTGAACCCAGACTTCTGTATCCATTAACTATGACATGATTGATGTATCCGATGGAAGAAAAGTTGCCTTGCTTATCGTATAAAATATTGAAATTCAGAGAACTGGTATTTGCTCCTGCATTTAACACACGGGTCAGGCCTGCATCGCTGCCATAATTTGAAAAGCGGGCAGCCAGGTTCACGGGACCCGGGGTAATATCCAGTCCGATTCCGGCTCCGTTCATGGTGATTTTAAATGGATAAGGCACACTGCTTCTCGCCATTACACCAATGTTCACGGTCAGAGACGAGTCGGTAACCAGATTTGGTGTCTGAAATACGATGCTTTTGGTAGAATTGAAGTCCAGCACATCTGCATACCATTCCCTTCCGGCGGATAGCA
>JBIKMV010000056.1:0-14220 GCA_044359055.1 Catalimonadaceae bacterium | reverse complement strand
TTGAAAATGAACAGATTAAAAAGCATTTTCCGCCATATAATTCTACTCTGAAAGAGTTTCGCATGGGCGGAGGTATCTTTCTGTACGAAGACCGGCAGGGATATCTGCGCCTTGTGGCAGGTGAGGCTGGCAAATGGTCGGATCCGGTGAAGGTTTTCAGGTCGAAAGGAGAGGCGCACCTAGCTTTGCTCAAATTCAGCATGGAAAATGGACTTTGCCTGAAACTGAATAATTTCTTCGGGAAGGAGGCAGCCCAATGCAAATACGAAACAGAGGCAGGACAAAAATGCCGGGTATGCCATGAAAATGCGGACAACAATACCTACAACAGGATGCTGAGAGATTCTCTGGAAAAATGGGATGCAGCGCATTCCCTTCTGCTGGAAATGCCCGGACGGCAGCCGGGGGAAATTGGGCTGGTTTACCTCGAAAACGGGAAAATAAAGGGCTTTGGATTTCTGGATCCGAATCAGACGGAACTTTCACTTTCAGCCATCCGGCTGGCCTTGCAGCCCTATTACGATACTTTCGATTCGCAAACCATCATCAGGCCCTGGCTGGTAAAGGCAAAACCAAAAGCCGTTACGCCAGAGGGCATTGCACTCCTTTCGCTGGTCTGATGCGCCGGTTTTTATCTTTGTCTTCGCCGATTTATCCATTTATTTGCTCCCTCCTGAAAGAACCTTTTTCATGACCAATTCTGATATCGTAGAAAAACTGGAAGATGCCATTTCCTGCATGGAATTGCTGGAGTACAATGTCTTCAAAGTGAATGCTTTTCGCAACCTGAGCCAGTACATAGAGAAGCTGCCTATGCAGGTAAGCAATATGGATGACGAACAATTGAACGGGCATTTTTCCAAAGGCATGGCTGCCATAATCCGTCAGTTGCTTGTTTCAGAAACATTCCCCGAACTCGAGGAGATGGAGGCAAAAATCCCCAAAGGCGTTCGGTCTATGTTGAAAATCAACGGACTCGGTCCCAAAAAAGTTCTGGTGTTATGGAAAGACGCAGGTATCGAAAGCCTGGAAATGCTCCATGAATCTGCCCGCAGCGGCAAAGTTTCCCTGCTTAAGGGCTTCGGGGAGAAAGTGCAGCAAAGCATACTGGAAGGCATTGGATTTCTTCAGAGTTCTGAGGGAAAATGGCTGATGCATCAGGGGGAGAAGATTGCAGCAGGCCTGAAATCTGATATGGAATCCTTTGGAATCTCGGACCTGTCTGAGGCCGGCGACCTGGCAACCAAAGCCGAAGTAGTCTCTGCCATAGAATTTCTCCTGCCCATTTCAGAAAAGGGAAAAGTCGGAAGCTGGCTGGAAAGCCGAACGGATTTACTTCGGCTTCAAAAGGAAAAATCGGGGCCTTTTCACATAGAGGTGGTTTATCTGAAAAACGAGGGCATAATCCGGTTCTATTTTGCGGGACAAGAGGATTTTGCAAAAACTGCCTACATGCTCAATGGCACTTCTGCCCACTGGGAACAAGCCCTGCATCATCAGATTCCCCTGTATAAGGTTTGGCTGAAAGGAAATTTCGGGACTGAAAAAGAACTTTTTGAGCAATTGGAAAAACCTGAAATTTCTCCAGACCTGAGAACAGGCAAGTTTGAATGGGATGCCGGTTTCGCAGAGGTGAAAGACAAACTGATTGCCTTGCCTGATATTCGGGGTTGCCTGCACAATCATTCCACATTCAGCGACGGAAAAAACACCATGGAAGAGATGGCGGCTCGCTGTATTGAAAGGGGATGGGAATACTTTGGAATTGCAGATCATTCAAAATCAGCACAATACGCAAACGGACTTTCAGAAGAAAGGCTGGAAATGCAATGGCGGGAAGCCGATATGCTCAATGAAAAACTGGCTCCTTTCAGAATTTTAAAGGGCATTGAATCCGATATTCTGCCCGATGGCCGTCTGGATTATGAAGATGCGGTATTGTCCCGCTTCGATTTTGTTGTTGCCTCTGTCCATTCTGCAATGAAGATGGATCAGGATACCGCTACACGCAGGCTCATCAAGGCCATAGAAAATCCATACACTTCCATTCTGGGGCATTGTTCGGGACGGATATTGCTAAAAAGGCCGGGCTATCCTCTTCAATACCAGAAAGTAATAGATGCCTGTATTGCCAATGGTGTGGTTATTGAAATCAATGCGCATCCCTCCCGGCTGGATATGGACCACGACAATCTGGCTCGTGCTTTGGAAAAAGGTGCCATGATTTCCATCAATCCCGATGCCCACGATCTCGATGGAATGGACATGATGCAATACGGGATTTGGATGGCCCGTAAGGCCGGAGCCACGAGGGAAAGGGTTTTGAATGCCCTTTCTTTAGAAAATGTCATTTCTGTTTTGAAAAAGAAAACCGCAGTTTTGCCCCGATGAAAAACTGGAAAACCATTCTGCCGCAGGAAACCCCTGTTTCGGCTTTTCATGGATTTATGCTTGCTGCAGTCGGACCCCGCCCGATAGCCTTTGTTTCCACCATTGACAAAGAAGGAAGGCCCAATCTCGCACCATTCAGTTTTTTCAATGCCTTTGGCTCCCGTCCTCCCATTCTGGTTTTTTCTCCCGCCCGCAGGGGACGCGAAAATACCACCAAGCATACCCTGGAAAATGTGGAAGAGGTGCCGGAATGCGTAATCAATATGGTGAGCTACAGCATGGCCGAGCAGATGAATCTGGCTAGTACCGAATTTGGAAAAGGGGAAAATGAATTTGTAAGGGCTGGTTTTACTGAACTTCCTTCTCTTTTGGTGCAGGCGCCAAGGGTAAAAGAGGCCCCTGCTTCATTTGAATGCAAAGTGCTTGAGGTGAAAAAAACCGGGGATTTGGGCGGCGCAGGCAATCTGGTGATTTGTGAAGTTCTGGCTCTTCATTTCGATGAGAGCTTGGTTCTCGAAAGTGGAAAAATTGACATCACAGCCATGGACCTGATTGGCCGCATGGGGTATGAATATTATTGCAGGGCCAGCGGCGAAGCACTCTTCGAATTGCCAAAGCCAAAAACCAATGATGTCATTGGATTTGATGGTTTGCCCCGGGAAATCAGGGAGTCTGAATATTTCACCGGTCAGGAACTTGCCCGGCTTGCCAATTGTGTTGGTGTTCCGGAGCCGGATGCAGAGTTTGCCATACAAATAATGCAAGGTGCAGCGAATCCAGATTATAAAATTCTGATTTCCAAAGCGAAGGAATTCATTCACGAGCATGAGGTTGAGAGTGCCTGGAAAATCTTGCAGTATGCAATCTCTTTAAATAAATAAAGTTGTACAGGCCGGGGGACAAAGACGAGATTCTCCCGGTCCGCTGGTTTTAAAGCAGGGCCATTAGCGTTTGCAGCTTTTCTGTGGTTTCCTGCCATTCTTTATCAGGGACTGAAAGCGCGGTAATGCCGGCTCCGGCAAAGAATGTAAGTCTCTCGTTTCTGACTTGGCAAATGCGGAGTAAAACCACCAGTTTGTTTTTTTCTCCCCCAATAATTCCTCCAAAACCTGTGTAAAATTCCCTGTCGAAATTTTCATGCTGCCGAAGCCAATCTGCTGCTGCATCTGCCGGGCTTCCGCAAACGGCCGGAGTAGGATGAAGGGTTTCTGCCATTTCAAAAAAGCTGGATTCTGACTTTTCTTCTACCTGAAAATCGGTACGCAGATGCACCAGATTCCCGGCCTGCACCGTGTAAGGGCCTTTTTCCAAGAATCGGTTGTATCCGCATTCGTATAATTTGTTTTTGATAAATCCTGAAACGAGAGCTTGTTCTTCTATTTCTTTTTCGGTCCAGGCCCTGGTTTTGAGCTCATCGCCAGCGGTGAAATTCTGGGTTCCTGCGAGGGCCATGGTATGGATATGACTTTCACCCTGCTTTTGTTCCAGCAATATTTCGGGAGAAGCCGATATCCAAAGTCCTTGTCCCGGAATCTGAAACACAATCAGATGGGCGAGGGGATAGGCCTCCAGAAGTTTCTGCACCAGATTTCCCGGGTCGAAACCAGGATAGGCAATGGTTTTCTGCCTGGCTAGGACCAGTTTTTGAAATCTACCTTGTTTGATTTCTTCCACCGCTTTTTCGGTGATGAATTTGTAGTAGCTTTCCGTGGTTTCACCTTCAGCAGGTTCCGGATTTTTTACTGCCGCCGTGTTTTCGCCAATATCACTGAAATCATGAATTTGGGGATGCAGCAGCGCAGGAATCAAATATCCTTGATTCCGGTTGCCGTCGAAAGGAAATACAACAAAGCCCTGCCGATGCAGGCATTTTTCTTTCAGATTGGAATTGTTTAGTGGAATCAGATTACGGGCAGGCGAAGCAGCAAAGCCAAATTCATTGCCGGAAATTCTGACCAAACCGAAGGCCAGATTGCTTTTGCTCCACGAAGAAACAAGTCCGGGTATCTGACCGGCAGAAAGGATGCTTAAAGAAGAAAAAGTGGAATCCCGGGTTTCCGAAACCATGGCTTGTTAACTGCTCTTTCCGCTCAAAGGTTTTTTATTTCAGGCGGATAAACGGTGGAGAATTTGGCTTTCTTCAGCAGTTTTGCTTTGGTTTTGGGGTAATCGGTCTGGAAATCACGAATGTGGTACTTCCTCCTTGAAATAGAAAGCAGGTCATACATCCAGCCCAATGCTGCTCCGATAATGGCTCCGCCTGCCATCAGATACACCGTGTTTTCAAGTGTGATATTGTCACTGGTGAGGCTCACAGGGTTCATGATGGCAATACCGATTCCGGCTCCCACGCTCATGCCGAAGATTTTTCCGGTCAGGTCCTGCCGCTTTTCTATTTTACTAATGTCTGCAGCAGGGATTTTCTCCACGGCAGATGGGAAAAGGCTACATTGAAAATGTCTTTTATCTTTCCATAAATAGACATTCTGGTCGGTAATTTTCAGGAGACGACCCGCTGAAAGCAAAGCACCGCCACGGGAATAAACATACAACCTGGCCCCATAATTTTCATAAAAATTCCGCTTTCCCGGGTCAAAACCAGGCAGTAGATTCCAGTTCACCAGTTTGGTGGAATCCGGAAGGACTTCAAATTTGTCAATGTACCGTGAAAGTTCGAGCGCACCCAAAACAGAGTATGTAAGAATGGTATCTCTTCCACCCGAAAGACTGACCAGCATCTGCAGATTTCCGAGGTTGTCTTTTCGGTAAACAGCCCCTTTAACATGAGCGAAAGCAGGGAATAAATTAAAATATTCTGCTTCCATAGAGTCGATTTCGGCACCTACCCGCGGACTCAGGATGAAAGCAGATTCTCCCTCTTTCTGGCCAAAAAGCAGGGAGACCGAACCAAAAGTAAATAAAAGAGCCGGGATAAAACGGTGCAGAAATCCTGGGTAATGAAGTGAATTCCGTGACATAGAACGGGGCGAATCTTCGAAGAATTCCTGTATTTATAGAAATATTTTTCATTTCCTTTGCCCTGATGAACCTGCTTAAATATTCTAAGGCCTTTATTTTTAGCAAATTAAGGAAAATTATTTGCTTTTGCTTTGCAGCTAATTTGTTTATGCAAACAGCCCGGGCGCAATGGGTGGAGGTAAATTCGGCCAATGGCCACTTTGGTGAAAAATCTCTGAAGGGCTATGTGGTTTGCCTCGAACTGGATATCAAATCGGTGGAGAAAAGCTGGAGCCGCTATATGAAATCTTTCGGCAAATTTGAAAGTTCAGAAAAGCAGAGTCTGGAAGGGTACAATCTTGTTTTGTCCAGTATTTCTTCTGATGCGGTTGATATGTACACGAAAATAACCGTTTCTCCCCGCTGTGTGCAGGTTTTTATGGGAGCCTCCCGGGCCGGGTCCATGCTGGAATTGCCCGAAGGTCAGTCAGAAAATGTTAAAAAAATGCTCTATGATTTTGCCGTGGAGCAGTACAGGCAAGATCTCATCAATCAGATTTCGGAAGCCGAAAGGGTGGTTTCGCTTGCTGTAAAGGCCCATGACAAAAGAGCCAATGAGGGAAGCAGCCTCAAAAACAAAATCGTCAGAAACAAAAAAGAAAAACTACGGCTTCTGAGTGACCTGGACCGGAACGCCGATGACCTGAAAAAACTCCGTCAGGATTCTACCCAGAATCAGGCGGAGCAGGAAACGGCACTGGAGGAAATTTCCAAGGTCAGAAAAATTGCCGAAGAAAAGAAACTGAAACTAGGGCAGGTAAAGTAAAGTCTGCCCTCTGTTTCCGGCCTTTCTGCTGAAGTGCCGGCCAGGTTTTTCGAATTAATTTTCGAATTACCAATTCCCTGAATTTGTTTTGCAGGCCGATTTTTTTTGGCAATTGGAATATGAAGTTTGTTGTAAGAGGTTTTTGGTTTGGTTCGCTTGCAGGATTTTTGTTTACCCTGTTTTCTACCTACCTCAATGTGAAAAGTCTGCTCGGAATTCAGATTGATTCCTATGTGTTTATCACCGGAAGGGACGCTTTTTTCTTTGGATTTCTGGCCTTGTTTACCCTGCTGAATATCCTCTTTTTTGCATATTCCCGGGTGGTTTTTACCATTCCCGATGCTATGCTATGGATACCCTGCCGCCGATACTGGACCCGGGATAAACAACACAGGGCCGCTGCAAATCAGATCATCAGCCATGCCGCATGGGTAGTGGCCGCAACGGTCAATTTTTTTCTGTGCTATTGGCTTGTAGTGATAAAGCATGAAAACCATTTTGAGGGAAGCAAGCTCCCTGAAGTGAACTGGTTCTACTGGCCCGGAGTGCTTATGCTTTGCTCTCTGCTGGCAGTGCCCCTTCGCTTATTAATAAAAAATACCAATCTGCTTGCCCGCCGCGACGGCGATTTGTAGGACCATTGATTTCTTGCATTTTATGGGGAATGAGCCGTGCATTCCGGAGTTTGAAAAATATTTTTCCGGCCATTGGATAAACTGATTCAAATTTGCAGTGAAAAAAATGTAGCATTTTGAAGGCCCCAGGATTTGTTTGGTTCCTTATTAACGGAATAATAGTATTTCTTTCTGCCTGCGAAGAACTGCCTTGTGTCGACAGGAAAATCCCTGCGCTTCAAATTGCTTTTTTCAGGGATAGTGCATCCACATTGCGCCCGGGAAAGGTACAGTTCAGGAGTCTGAGTGTACAATTTGGGAGAGAGGTTTACACATCCGAAAACCCTCCCTTATCGGCAGGAAACAAATCTCCTGCAAGTCGCATATCCATTCCTCTTACACCATCTTCCGATTCGCTCCTGCTTATCATTTCCGACTCCCTTTTCCGGGATTCCCTTTTTCTTGATTTTCGGAAGGAAAAGCTTTTTTTATCGCCCTCCTGCGGCTATTTTCCTGCGAAGGAGGATTTAAAAATCAGGTATTTCAGGAGCAAAAGATTTTCAGCTGCCCGGCTGATCCGAACAATTGCCGACACCAATTCCAAAGCCGACCATGTACAGATTGTGTATTAGCCTTATTGCGGTTTTGATTTGTTCTTTGGCAGAAGCACAAGTTTCAGCCCGGAAGGATAGCCTTGCTGTGGCCGACAGTCTGAGAAAATCGGAGCGCATCCCCACCCGGTTTCGGGTTGGCCTGGATGTTTCACGGCTTTTTCTCAGCGCCATAGAGAGGAAATACAGGGCAGGGGAGGCAAGCCTGGATGTTAACCGGGGCAGGCTGATTGCAGGTTTTCACCTCGGATTTGCAGAACGCAGCATTTCCCTTACCGGTCAGGAGGCCTTCAGTTCCGGACTTTACAGTTCTCTTGGGGTCAGCCGGAATTTGTTTTCAGAAAGTGACAATATCCTGGCCTTCGGGGGCCGTTTTGCGGGTTCACTTTACCGGTATCAGCCCAGGCAGGTTGCCTTGCAGAATCCCTATACAGGACAGACTGAATTGGCCGACATTGCCGAAGGATCCGGAAAATTGTTCTGGCTGGAGTTTGTATCGACTATGCGGGTCAAACTTGCCGGCTGGATAATGGCCGGTTTCGAAATCAGACTGAAATACCGTCTTTGGGGAAGCCACAGTGCCGATACACCTTACTTCATTCCCGGTTATGGATTGCAGGAAAACAGAATGAGTCCGGGATTTAATTATTTCATTTACTTACAGTTGCCCAACGGAAAATAAACCATGGCTGCCAGATTGTTGAAAATCCACCCTCAGAATCCCGAGCCGGGCAAGATAGAGGAGGCCGTGAAAGTTCTCAGGGAGGGCGGAGTAATCATTTATCCCACCGATACCGTTTACGGACTGGGCTGCGACATCTACAACCCAAGAGCGGTAGAAAGAATTGCCCGAATCAAAAATCTGAAACCCGAAAAAGCCAATTTTGCATTTATCTGCTACGACATGAGCCATCTGGCCAGCTATGCCAGAGTTTCCACACCGGTTTTTAAGGTGATGAAAAGGGCACTGCCAGGGCCTTTTACTTTTATTTTGCCGGCCACCGGCGAAGTACCCCGGATATTGAACAACAAGCGAAAGCAAATCGGCATCCGGATTCCAGACCATCATATACCCCGCCTTCTGGTTAAAGAACTGGGTCATCCTATCCTGACATCCTCTATTGTGGATGAAGACGATGTTCTGGAATATTCCACCGATCCGGAACTGATTTTTGAAAAGTACCGCAATCAGGTAGATCTGCTCATTGACGGAGGTTTTGGTCACAACATCGCCTCTACTGTGGTGCTTTGCGAAGGGGAAGAAATGGAAGTAATCCGGCAGGGCCTCGGAGATTTTGATGCCCTGGTTTGATATTTTCATGCCCGGGCCCTTTCTGTAATAGCCTGCTTATTGCCCTTCTTCAAAATTAACTGACAGCCACCGTATTTTTTCCTTGCCCCTCCGAATTTGGTTTGGCAGATTTGCGGCCTCAAATTTTTACACCAAAAATACATGCCAGTCACCAGGAAAACACCCGCAGCTATGCAGTTTGACCGGAAAAAACTCAGCAACAAAGAGCTCCTTTCCCTTTACGAATCGCTGATAAAGCCCCGAATGATTGAGGAGAAAATGCTTATTCTGCTTCGTCAGAACCGCATCAGCAAGTGGTTTTCGGGTATCGGACAGGAGGCCATTTCGGTGGGTCTGGTGCAGGCTCTGGAAAAGGACGAATACATCCTGCCACTGCACCGTAATCTGGGGATTTTTACAGGCCGCGAAATTCCTCTAGCAAAACTTTTCAAGCAATGGGAAGGGAAAAAAGGTGGATTTACCAAAGGCAGGGACCGGTCTTTTCATTTTGGAACCAATGAATTCCACATCGTGGGAATGATTTCTCACCTCGGGCCTCAGATGGGTGTGGCAGATGGCATTGCTTTGGCCCACAAACTGAAAAAAGAGAAAAAAGTAACGGCTGTATTTTCCGGTGACGGAGGCTCTTCAGAAGGCGATTTCCATGAAGCCATCAATGTGGCGGCAGTGTGGCAGCTACCGGTCATTTTTGTGGTGGAAAACAATGGCTACGGCCTGAGTACCCCATCGGATGAGCAATTCCGTTTCAAAAATTTCATTGATAAGGGGCCGGGCTATGGCATAGATGCAATAAAGGTGGACGGCAACAATCTGCTGGAAGTGTACCATGCCGTAAAGCAATGGGCGGCGGATATCCGGAAAAATCCCCGCCCGCTTCTGCTGGAGGCCATGACTTTCCGTATGCGTGGCCATGAAGAGGCTTCCGGAACCAAGTATGTTCCAAAGTATCTTTTTGAAGAATGGAAGCTGAAAGACCCGGTTGAAAATTTTGAAAACTGGCTGCTTTCGGAAGGGATTCTTACCGAAGAGCATCAGAAAAAAGTAAGGGTCGGCATAAAAAAAGAAATTGAATCCGGACTGGAAGAGGCATTTGCAGAACCGCTCCCTCTCCCGGATGAGAAAGAGGAGCTTGCCGATATGTACATGCCTTTTGAGCAACCCCAAACCGAACCATTGAGGGAGGATGGCGAAGAAAAAAGGATGATTGATGCCATCCAGGATGGACTTTCATTATCCATGGAGCGTCATCCAGGATTGGTGCTGATGGGGCAGGATATAGCAGACTACGGCGGGGTTTTTAAAATTACAGAAGGCTTTGTGGAAAAGTTTGGCAAAGATAGAGTCCGCAATACACCCCTTTGCGAATCTGCTATCGTGGGAACGGGGCTTGGGCTTTCCATTAAAGGAATGAAAGCTATGGTTGAAATGCAGTTTGCCGATTTTGTAACTTGTGGTTTCAATCAGATTGTAAACAATCTGGCCAAAATTCACTACCGCTGGGGGCAAAATGCCGATGTGGTGGTAAGGATGCCAACAGGGGCAGGGGTTGCTGCAGGGCCATTTCATTCGCAGAGCAATGAAGCCTGGTTTTTTCATACGCCCGGCCTGAAAATTGCCTATCCATCCAATCCTTTTGATGCGAAGGGATTGCTGTGTATGGCCTTTGAAGACCCGAATCCGGTCATGTTTTTTGAACACAAAGCCCTGTACCGTTCGGTTTCCGGTAAAGTGCCCTCCGGTTTTTATACCATTCCTTTCGGCAAAGCACGCATTGTCCGTGCGGGCAGCCAGGGCAGCATCGTTACCTACGGTGCTGCAGTAAACTGGGCCCTGAAAGCAGTGGAAAAGTCCGGGCTGGATATTGAAGTGCTGGACTTGCGGACCCTCCTTCCCTATGACAAGGAGGCCATTGCCGAATCGGTAATAAAAACATCCAGGGTTTTGGTTTTGCATGAAGACACCCTGACAGGAGGAATAGGAGGGGAGATTGCCTCCTGGATTTCAGAGGATTTATTCCGCTGGCTCGATGCTCCGGTGATGCGACTGGGGTCTATGGATACAGCAGTACCTTTTGCGCCAACCCTAGAAAAAGGCTTTCTTCCGGATGGCAGAATAGAACAGAAGTTAAGAGAGCTGCTGGATTTTTGATTCCGCAGGAAGTTCTGTTTTGAGTGAAGACAAAGGAGACCGATGTTTCCTGATCTGCCGGGATGAAAAAGGCCAGGCCGCTAATCGAACCGGTATAAAAATACAAGGTCAGACGAAGTTAGAATTTCTCTTGCCAAAGCCCCCGCCCGTAAATATTCCTTTGTTATTCAAAGCTTTGTCGCTTCAGGGCACATGTTCAGGGTTCCGGAAATTGTGCTTTTTCAGCCTGGTTAGGTACATTAAAAAAAGCCTCAAAATGGTTAGAATCCCGTTAGAATACACTGTATATCAGTAGATTGACCATTACTGGCTGTATCTTTGCCCGACAGGAAGCATCCGGTACCGGTATTTTGGTTTTTCTTTATTAAGAATCATCAAACAAGCGGGCCGGTACTCACAACCAAAAACAAGCTTATGAAAAAAGTACTTGAAAAAACCCCAGCAGAAGGCTTCAGGGGATTGATTGAAAATTTTTCTTTTGATGCCATTTCCGGATTTATTGTTTTTCTGCTTGCCCTTCCTCTGAGTCTGGGCATTGCAAAAGCCTCTGAATTTCCGCCATTAATGGGATTACTTACCGCCATTATTGGTGGTATGCTGGTTAGTTTTTTTTCCGGTTCAAGGCTTACCATCAAAGGTCCGGCTGCGGGATTGATTGTTATTGTAGTGGGAGCCGTTTCTGAATTCGGTGGCGGGGATACCGGATGGCATCTGGCATTGGGTGCCATGGTGGTAGCCGGCATAATTCAGATTTTATTTGGATTGCTTCGGATGGGTAAGCTGGTTGATTTTTTCCCTCTTTCGGCTGTACATGGTATGCTGGCGGCCATTGGCATCATCATTATTTTGAAGCAATTTCCTGTTTTGCTCAATGTCAATCCGGCTCTTTCCAAGGGAAAATCACCATTCGATCTGCTTGCTTCGGTTCCTCTCTTTATTTCCAATCTCGACATTCGGGCTACCGGAGTAGGTGTGGTCAGTTTTTTCATTATGATGTTCTGGGGTTCTCTCAAAGTCGATTTTCTAAAAAAAATCCCTGCCCCACTGATTGTTCTGCTGGTTGCCATTCCTGCCGAGCTGGCCATGGATTTTAATAAAACCGAACCTGCCTATTCACTGGTGCATGTGGGTAGCCTGATTGAAAGTATCCGCATCAATGTGGATTTCAGCGGTATGTTCCAAACCGGGATATTCATAAAATATGTGGTGATGTTTGCTTTGGTCGGCTCACTGGAATCGTTACTTACCGTGAAGGCCATCGATATGCTCGATCCCTGGCAGCGCAAGTCTGATGCCAATAAAGACCTGATTGCCATCGGAATAGGGAATACTCTTTCGGCTGTTTTTGGGGGACTGCCCATGATTTCGGAGGTTGCCAGAAGCTCTGCCAATGTGGCCAATGGCAGCCATACCCGGTGGGGCAATTTTTTTCACAGTGCATTTCTTCTTGCCTTCGTCTTACTGGGAGCCGGCCTGATAGAACTTATCCCCAATTCAGCACTGGCAGCCATGCTTATTACTGTGGGCATTCGTCTTGCCCATCCCAAAGAGTTTATTCACATTTTTCAGATTGGAAAAGAACAATTGCTCATTTTTCTGGTGACCATTTTCTTTACCCTGTTTGAAGATTTGCTCGTAGGCATTGCTGCCGGTATTGTTCTGAAAATCCTGATTCATTTGTACAACGGTGCTTCAGTAAGGAGCCTGTTTTCGTCCCGTGCCAGTGTTTCTTTTCATGATGGAACTTATCTGGTAGAAGTCGAAGAAACAGCAGCATTTTCTAATTTTTTGGGGTTGAAAAGCAAACTGGAAGCCATCCCCACAGGCATGAGGGTGATTATAGATTTCAGCAAAACCAGGCTGGTAGATCATTCTGTTCTGGAAAATCTATCCTTTTTCGAAAAGCGCTATACCGGACAGGGAGGAACAGTTGAAATAATCGGTCTGGAGCAACATGTTCCACTTTCAAAACATGTTTTTGCGGCCAGAAAAAAATTACGGCCATTGCCTTCGAACTTATTGAAGATGTGGTTGGATCCATGCCAATCGTCAGGGCTATGAGTGAAATTGCCGGCAATACCGTTTTGCTGATAGCAGCCGAATACCTCAACAGTCGCAACAATGGCCGGGGTATCATCATGGGGGGAGTAACAGGAGTGCCCCCCACCAAAATTGTAATTATCGGTGCAGGTACCGTAGGCGAATATGCTGCCCGGACCGCCCTGGGGCTGGGTGCTGAAGTAAAGGTGTTCGATAACCATTTGTATAAATTGAGGAGGATGAAACAACGATTAGGAAATCAGCTGTTTACCTCCATAATTGATTTTGCCAATCTGAGCGATGCCCTGAAAAGAGCAGATGTGGTGATTGGTGCCCTCAGAGCAGAGGAAGGCCTTACCCCCTGCGTGGTAACCGAAGAAATGGTTTCCAAAATGAAGCCAGATTCCATCATCATTGATGTGAGTATAGACCAGAACGGTTGTTTCGAAACATCCCGTATGACCACCCATCAGGATCCGGTGTTTAAAAAATACGGTGTTATCCATTATGGTGTTCCCAATATTGCCTCAAGGGTAGCCCATACGGCCACTTCCGCTTTGAGCAATATTCTCACCCCTATGGTTCTTCGGGCAGCAGACCTCGGGGGCATAGAGGAAATGATATTTACTAAGGAATGGTTTCTGAAAGGTGTATATTGCTACAAAGGTTCAGTAACCAATAAGAATATTGCCCGTATGCTCAACCTGCCGTATAAAGACCTGGCACTCTTCAAAATGGCCCGGATGTAAAACTCAGCCGGGCTCCTTCAGTAATGCTTGCATCTGAGATTCAGGGGAAATAAACCGGATGAATTAGAATTGTCCGGTATAAGTTTCAGCCATTCCAAAAATGCCCTTAAAGTTTAATCTGATTGAAATTGGATTCAACTTTGCATAAGATGCCACTGAAGAAAATTGTTTAGGAGAATTGATTTTGAAACAAGCTATTTGGCAAAAAAAATGAACCCTGATTGGTCCTTAGAACTTCGTTAAGAGAGGTTAAACCGCAAAAAATCACCCTCTTTTGTTCGAAATTGGCAGCAGCGATACGGATACAGAAGAAAAGAGGGCGAAGCTTCTGACCTGTGCCGACTTGTCGGCATTTGAAGCAGTTTAGCCTCGGAATAGATTTCCTAATGTCCTATATGAGATTAAAAAGCCTTGCATTTAAATTGCGGATTGGTTCGCCCAAAAGGCGGGATGCGGGCTGGATGGCGGAAGGCGGATGGAACCTGTTCCGAATTTAACTTCGGGAAGCATTGTTTGGGCTTGATTTTGCTCCCCGATTCCCGGCTCAATAGCTTTCGTTTTTGCCCCTTTT
>JBIKMV010000055.1:0-14244 GCA_044359055.1 Catalimonadaceae bacterium | reverse complement strand
TGGAATTTGAGTCTTTTGAAGAATTCAATTCCGGGTTTTCTGCTTTTATTTTGGAGGATGATCTGGACTTTGAAGAGACCAAGTTGTTGCTGGAAACATACGCCGGCAGGATTCCGCTTTCCTACAGCTTTCAGAAAATTGCCCGGGAAAACTGGAATAAGAAATGGGAAAGCCACTATGAACCGGTGGTGATAGACAATCAGGTTTTAATTAAGGCCCCTTTTCATCATACTAGCGGCGATTATCCCTTTGTACTGGAAATCATTCCCAAAATGAGCTTCGGCACAGGTCATCATCCCACCACGGTACAGGTGATTTCCATGCTTTTGAAATTTCCACCTGCCGGAAAATCGGTGGTGGATGCAGGCTCAGGAACCGGAATTTTGGCTATCATGGCCGAAAAACTGGGTGCCTCAGAGGTTCTGGCCTTTGACAACGATCCCTGGTGCATCGAAAACGGAAAGGAAAATGTAAGCGGCAACCAATGCCGCAAAATCCGAATGGTGGAGGCCGATTCTGTAAAGCAATCCGGAGCCCGACCGGCAGAAGTGATCCTGGCCAACATCAACAAAAACATTCTTCTGGCCGAAATGGAATTTTATGCGCAATGCCTTCAGGATTCGGGCTTGCTTTTCGTTTCCGGCTTTTACACAGAAGACATTCCCGAACTGAATGCTTCGGCCTCGGCCTTTAGTTTACAGCTTGCAGACCGGAGCGAAAAAGACAACTGGGCCTGCCTTTTGTATAAAAAATGCACCTGAATCTGGAATTATTCCAATCAAAAGGTATTTTGCTGCCCCGAAATGGTTTCAAAATACTGACCATCTTTCCCATCGCCTGCTTATGCGCCTGATCAAATTTTTTGCAATTCTGATTTTTGGCCTTCTGTGGTCTTCCGTCACGCCTGTTTTTGCGCAGGGCGGCGGACAGGTTGCAGGGCTTCCCACCCGGTTTTCAGAAACTGAAGCTGAGTTTATCCGTGAACTTGGCGAGATGATGCGAAAAACCAAATTGGTTGAGGTTGAAAAATCTGCCATGGATTTTGAGGAGCTCTGGAACGGAGGAAAATTGACGGCAGATCAGAAGAAAGCTTTCATTGCACTCAGCAACGAGATGCTCCGGAAGAAATACCGTCCTGCACCGCATTTTGAGAAGGTGATTGACCTGATGATTCTGGCTTCCAAAAGACAGATGGAACCCCAGGCTTTTCAGAAACTGATAGAAACCACAGGAAAGGTGATGGCCAATTTTCAGCCGAATCCTGCCATGGCCTACATCTCCAACCTGTTTCTTTATTTTAAGTTTAATATGCTCTTTACCAATGGTTTTTATAAACTTAAGGTAAGCAAACCCGGGAAAATCAATTTTGACTGGGTGGGGCCTGATGTTTCAGCAGATACGGCCTCGCCAAAAGTAGCGGAGCAGGTTTCGGACAAGGCCTTCGAAGACTGGGATAAGGAAACTCAGCCCGTTGGGATTCAGGAAACGGAAAATAAGCCTACTCAGTATGTGGAAGTGCCCATGGATATGCCCGAAATCAAAGGGCCGGTTATTACCTTTGAGCAGGTCAGTCTTAAGTTTGAAACCGGTTTCGATTCGGCTACCCTCCGCAAAACAAACGGCACCTACATGATAGCCAGCGGTATTTTCGTGGGCGACGGTGGATTGATGGATTTCCTCAATGCAGGGCTCAGGCGCACAGAAGTATATGTTACCCTGAAAAAATACAGCTTCAGGGTTCGCTATCCTGAAATCAGTGCCGACAATGTGATGCTCTACAACATCAACCGGCTGGAAGCCACCGTTCTGGGAGCTTTCGAGTGGAAATCAAAGCGAAAAACCAGTTCCGAAGATGCCGTTTATCCGAGGTTCAAGTCCTACTACAATGAGTCCCGGTTCAAAGACATTAAAGACGAGGGGATTTTTTATCAGGGTGGATTTTCCATGGAAGGAAGAAGGGTAAACAGTTCCTCGGTTTTCGGGGGGAGAAGCATCCTGAAATTCAGGAAAAACAACAATTATGCTGTTTCCCTGGTATCCAACCGATTTGATTTCAACGATACCAGCATCACTTCCAATGCTACCTATACTGTGGTGTATTACGGCAACGATTCCATTGTGCATCCGGCTTGCCGCCTGGTTTACAATACAATAAGGCGGGAATTGAGGCTTTACAAAGAAAAAGGCAGGTTCAAAGATTGTCCCTTTTTCGATTCCGGGCACAACATGCAGATTATGTGCGATTTGCTGGTTTGGGATTTGGATAAAAGCCACATTGATCTCCATGTAATCAATGCCCGAACCCGGGTGCCGGCCCAGTTCGAATCCATTGATTTTTTTACCAACAAACGGTTTTCAGAGATCCAGGGCCTGTACTCTTTTCATCCCCTCATGATGTTGCAGGGCTATGCCAAAAAGGTAAAATCGGAGGAGTTCAACATCAACGATATGGCCACGGATTTCAAGCAGAATATCAATTCTGTTAAATCCGGTATGTCTTCTGTGGCAAGCCTCGGTTTTATTGATTACGACGAACGGACCGGCAACATCAGAATAAGGGAAAATCTGTTTCGCTACACCGATGCCCAGAGAAACAAGAAAGATTATGATCAGTTGTCCATTCCCTCCCTTGCGCCTCCGAGAGCCAACGGACGGATTTCGGTGGATACCTCAGACATTACCATTTACGGGGTTCAGCGGTTCTATCTCTCCGATTCCCTCCGGGTATTCATTGAGCCTAGAGACAAAAAGCTAACCATAAAAGGAAACAGGAATTTTGAATTCAACGGAAAGATAAGTGCCGGAAAAATAGCCGCTTATGGTGATAAGTTTAAGTTTGACTACGGCGAATTCAAGATAGACCTGACAGCCATAGATTCCATGGAAATCGAGTCTTCCAAAAAAGGCAAAGACGGGAAACCCCTTTTTGACCGGATGTATGGTCAGGATAAAAATGCGAAGGAAGGGCAGGATGCCATAGGTCATGGAATCCTGTATATCAATGAGCCCAACAACAAATCATCTAAAAAGAAACTTCCGCAGTATCCCATTTTCGACATCAAAACTCCCTCTTATATTTATTTCGACGGCGATGAATACCTTAAAGGGAAGTACAGCGCAGAAGTATTTTTCAGGATACCACCTTTTGAATTTGATTCGGCCAATAGCAACAACGGCAAAAATCTGACTTTCAGCGGAACTTTTCACTCCGATTCTATTTTCCCGGAGTTTGCAGAACAGCTGAAAGTACGCCCCGACAAATCCCTGGGCTTTGTCCACAAAACCCCTGCCGAAGGGTATCAATTATATGGCACAGATGCCAGGTTTGTAGGAACCATTTCACTGGATACCAAAGGCTTGCGTGGAAACGGAGAAATCAGATACCTCAATGCCACAGTGTTTTCCGAAGACTTTGTCTTTTATCAGGATTCCCTTATTGCCCGGGGCCGCAAAGCCAGAATGGAGCCCGCCCTTGTGGCCGGCATAGAATTTCCCGACTGCGACATCCGTGCTTATGCCCTGAAATGGAATCCCAGAAAAAAAGCCATGAACTTCATCAACGCCAAGGGTATGCCTTTTCAGCTTTATGACAAGAAAATCAATCTGGAAGGGCTCCTGTCGCTCTCTCCCTCCGGACTGGCCGGAAGAGGAATGATGGAAACAGCTGGATCAAAAGCTGAGTCGGAGAGATACAAATTTCTGAAAGAATCCTTTACAGCACGCAGGGCATCATTCGAAGTAAAATCCACCAATCCCATTAAACCTGCTTTTGCCTGTCGGAATGTAAGGCTGGAATTTTCACTGAAGGAACAAAGGGCAGATTTTTCGCCTGAAGTAAAAGGCTATGCCTCCAATGTGCTGCCCTTTTGCCAGTACAAAACATCTATGCCAAAAGCTACCTGGTGGATAGAAAGAAAGCAGATTACCATGACCCGCCCAGACAGTGTTGATCTGAAAAATTCATACTTCTACAGCACTAATCCCGCTCAGGATTCCCTGTATTTCTATGCTGCCGCTGCCATTTATGATATTCCCAGCCACAATCTGAGCATTTCGGGTATTCCCTATATCCATGTGGCTGATGCCGAAATTACGCCCGACAGCAATACCGTTTCCATCTTAGAAGGGGGAAATATGAAAACCCTCAACAATGCTACAGTAGTGGTGGACAGAGAAAACAAATACCATACCCTGAAGAAAGCCAACATCAAGATTATCAGCCGGAAAGTATTTGAAGGTGATGGGATTTACCGCTATGTCAATGTGCTGAAAGATACCCTTTTCATCAAGTTCAACGAGTTTAGTCTGGTCAATCCCCAAACAGGAAAGCCTGAAAAGGGAGACTCTGATGATATCTACACCGTTTCGGGCGGTGAGGTGCCGGAGACTCAGCCCATAAAACTGGCGGAAGGCATTTTGTTCAAGGGCAATGTTCTCATGTCTGCCCTGAAGCCCAATCTGGAATTTGAAGGGCAGATAAAGCTCGACCTCAAACGCAACAAAAACACCGGTTGGGTGAATTACAAAACCGATGGTCAGAGCAAGGAATTTGTGCTGAATGTGGCCAATGCAACCGATGAAGACGGACAGCCACTGGTTTCAGGCCTTTTACTGGAAGACGGCAGCAACAAATTGTACACCACTTTTCTGGGGCCAAAACACAATCCGGAAGACAAGGAGTTGTTCCTGGCCTCGGGCATTCTGAACTTCGTTGAAAAAACCAAGGACTTCAGGATTGGTTCTCAGGAGCGCTTCGATGAAAAGGTGTATGATGGAGGAATACTCACCTTCAATGATTTTACTTCCAAAATTACCGTCAACGGAAAGCTTAATCTTCAGGGCAGCCCCGATAAGGATTTTTCTTTAAGCGGAGCAGGAAAGGGCCTCTGCTATTTAGACAGCGGCTTTTTTCAGCTGAATGCTTCTCTTGCTCTGGACTTTAGTATGCCGGGACCGGCCTGGAAAAATATGGCCACTACCATGGCGGCGCGTGTAGCAGATATGGGCCTGCCCGAGGGCATTGACGACAAGACGGTGCTTGCCTTCAGGCTTGCAGACATGGCCGGAGACAAACTTGGCAAAGAATACGAAAAGCAGAATCAGTCTCGGAATGTGCCGGTTTTTCAGGTGGTGAATAAGTTCAATAAGAGCCTGTTCATTTCTGATGTCACCCTGAACTGGAATGCCAAGCATAGGGCCTGGTATTCTACTGGAAAAATCGGAATCAGCCACATTCAGAATACCCAGATAAACGCCCGCATGGACGGCATGCTAGAGATAAAATACACCTCTGGAACTCCGCTGATTACCTTGTATCTGGAGCCCTCGCCGGACAGCTGGTACTACTTTGGCTACGACGATATGAAAAGGCTTGGTCTGAGTTCGGCGCAGGACGAATTCAATCTTGCTATCGAAAGCAAGGCGAAAGAAGGAAAAGAAGGTGCTTTTTTCTTTGCGAGGGCAGAGAGCTACGAAAAAAACCGCTTTATCAAGACATTTAAGAAAAACTATCTCGGCATAGATGTAGGAGAAATAGTGGAAGAGAAACCTGCTACCCGCGACAAAGAAAAGGAAGACGAAAACCGGGAGGTTACTGAGGAGGAACCTGAAATGCCAAAGGATAATAAGAAAAAGAAAAAAGCTGAAACAGAAGGAGAGGAAGAAGGCAACGAAGACAAGAAGAAAGAAGAACCACCAGCCGATGATGATGAGTTTGGCTCCGGTAAAAAATCTGAAGAAAAGCCGCAGAAACCTGCCGAAGAAAATACAGAAGAAGAAGAAGACGGCGAGGCCAAACCGCTGAAAAAAGATAAGAAGAAAAAGAAAGAAAAAGAGAAAGACGAGCAAACCGAAGAGTCTGAAGAGCCCAAAAAGGAGGAAAAAAAGGAAGAGAAGAAAGAAGAAGACGGCTTTTAGGTACTTTATGGAAAAAGGTCTTTGCCCGGACCCTGATTTTTCAGTCATTCAGGAAAGCGTGTACCTATTGGGCAGAACCGGCAATGACATGTTGGAATTGATGTATAGTGCAGATGCGCATAGCCCCGAAATTCTCTTTCTGTTTTGAACATCCAATCCTTTGGGGTTAATTGCGGCAAAAGAATCGCTTGGTAAAGATGAAAGACGAATTTATGAAGGCTGCCATAGCCGAGGCGAGACAGGGACTTTCCGAAGGAGGAATTCCCATTGGTTCGGTTCTGGTAAAGGATGGAAAAATTATCGGAAGGGGGCACAACCAAAGGGTACAGAAAGGCGACCCCATGACCCATGCCGAAACCGATTGCCTCCGTAATGCCGGGCGGATCGGCAGCTACAAAGGGACTACTCTCTATTCCACCCTTATGCCATGCTATATGTGTGCGGGCACTGTGGTGCAGTTCGGAATAAAAAAAGTGATTGTGGGCGAGTCGAGAACTTTTCCCGGCGCTCCGGAGTTTATGCGCAGCCACGGGGTGGAAGTACTGGACCTGAGCGATCCGGAATGTGTGGAAATGATGGAGGAATTTATTCGCGAAAAGCCCGAATTGTGGAACGAAGACATCGGAGTAGATTGAAATTATGTCGAGTGCAGCAAAAAATCTGAATGAGTTCCGGCAGGATAATATTGGAAGTATCCGGGGGAAAAAGATAGCTGTGGTTACTGCCGAGTGGAATGAAGAAATAACCTTCGCCATGCGGGATGCGGCCATTGAGTTCCTCAAATCACAGGGTCTGGAAGATCATAATCTGATCAGCCTGAGTGTGCCGGGAAGTTTTGAATTGTTGTATGGATCGGTAAAGGCCTTTGAAGAACTAAGGGCAGATGCCGTAGTGGCCATTGGCTGCGTCATCCAGGGCGAGACACCGCATTTTACATTTATTTCCCAGGCTGTGGCGACTGGCCTGGCAGAATTGAATATCCGGTATAAAAAGCCGGTGATTTTTGGAGTTCTCACCACCTCCACCCTGGACCAAGCCCGCGAAAGGGCAGGGGGAAAGCATGGCAACAAAGGAATTGAGGCAGCAGCTACTTTGGTTAAGTTGTTGAATATCTGACTTTCGGAAATCCTTTTTTTATAGAATTTGGAATAATTGATTCGAAAGGTATTTCTTTGCGCTCTTATCAAACCAGTCTAAGATACAAAAATGTCAGAAATTGCGAGTAAAGTAAAAGCCATCATCATCGAAAAGTTGGGTGTTGAAGAATCAGAAGTCGTAAACGAGGCAAGCTTCACCAACGATTTGGGTGCCGACTCTCTTGATACCGTTGAGTTGATCATGGAGTTCGAAAAAGAATTTGGGATTTCTATTCCCGATGATCAGGCCGAAAACATTTTGACAGTAGGTCAGGCTATTGCTTATCTTGAAGCAAACGCCAAATAATTTTCAATCTCCGTTTCACGAATTAATCCACCTTCTGCCGCCTTTCTATGCAACTGAAAAGGGTTGTGGTAACAGGTCTTGGGGCATTGACACCCCTCGGAAATTCTGCCGGTGAATACTGGAACAATCTCGTATCCGGAGTAAGCGGGGCAGGTCCCATTACCCGTTTCGATGCTTCCAAATTCCGGACCAGATTTGCCTGTGAGGTGAAAGGTTTTGATCCCGGGAATTACCTGGACAAAAAAGAAGCCCGGAAAATGGATCCTTTTGTCCATTATGCTATTGCTTCTACCGATGAAGCCATTGCCGATTCCGGAATAAAGGAAGCTGGCATTGATTTCAACAGGGTGGGGGTAATCTGGGGTTCCGGCATCGGAGGATTGTTGACTTTTCAGGAAGAGGTATTGAATTTTGGTTCCGGCGACGGCACACCAAGATTCAATCCCTTTTTTATTCCTAAAATGATTGTGGACTCCAGCGCAGGATTGATTTCTATGCGTAATGGATTCCGTGGTCCCAATTACTGCACCGTTTCGGCTTGTGCATCTTCCAACAACGCACTCATAGATGCTTTCACTTACATCCGTACAGGGCGCATCAATGTTTGTATTACGGGTGGTTCTGAAGCCGCTGTCACCATCGCAGGTGTAGGCGGATTCAACGCCCTCAAGGCCATGTCGGAGCGCAACGATGAGCCCGAAAAGGCTTCCCGGCCCTATGACAAAGACCGCGATGGATTTGTACTCGGCGAAGGAAGTTGTGCTTTGGTATTGGAAGAATATGAGCACGCTCTGAAAAGAGGAGCAAGAATTTATTGTGAAATCATTGGCAGCGGGATGTCTTCCGATGCCTATCATATCACGGCCCCGCACCCTGAGGGAATCGGCTTCGTGCTGATGCTGCAGGATGCCCTCCGCGATGCTCAGATTGAGCCTTCGTCCATTGATTACATCAATACCCACGGAACCTCCACACCCCTCGGAGATCCGCTTGAACTGAACGCTATTTATGAGGTATTTGGCGAAAGCGCCTACCAAATGAACATCTCCTCAACAAAGTCCATGCACGGACATTTGCTGGGGGCTGCAGGTGCCATTGAAGCTGCGGCTTGCATCAAAGCCATTGAGCACCAAATGGTTCCTCCTACCATTAACCTGGATAATCTGGATGAATCTATTGATTCCCGCTTCAATCTCACCCCCAATGTGGCCCAAAAAAGGGAAATCCGTTATGCCATGAGCAATGGATTTGGATTTGGTGGACACAATGCAGCGGTCATTTTCAAAAGGATGGACTGATGTGAAAGGGTTCCTTTCCCGATTTTTTTCAAGCTCCGGAAAGTCTGCACAGGATTCCTCTTTTTCCGAAAGAATAAGTCGCCTCACCGGTTTGCCGGTAAGAAACATTGATTTGTACCGCCTTGCCACCCGGCATTCTTCAGCAGCAAGTCAGGTAAAGGACCACAACGAAAGACTGGAATATCTGGGAGATGCTGTTTTGGGTGCGGTTGTGGCCGAATATCTTTTCAAAAAATTTCCTTTCAAGGAAGAAGGCTTCCTTACTGAAATTCGCTCCCGGATTGTAAATGGCGAACACCTCGCAGGATTGGCACGCAAAACCGGCCTATCCGCCCTGATTGACCACGATAAGCGACAGAAAGGAGGACAACTTCAGCGCTCATCCATGCACGGAGATGCCCTCGAGGCATTGGTTGCCGCTGTTTTTCTGGACCATGGATTTGAAAAGTGCAAAAAATTCATTGTCGAAAAACTCCTTTCCGCCCATGTGGACCTGGATACCCTACTTGCCCTGAATGCCAATTTCAAGTCGCAGTTGATTGAGTGGGCCCAGCGGCAGGGAAAAAAGGTACAGTTTGTAATTGTGGACGAAAAAGGGGCCAGTCACCGAAGGGAGTTTGTGGCGGAGGTATTACTTGGGGGCGAATTACTGGGCCGGGGAACAGGTCTCAGCAAGAAAAAAGCCGAGCAGGCAGCTGCAGAAAAAGCCCTTTCCAAAACCAAATTCTGATCATAAGCCTTTGAAATACAGAATATTTACCATAGTTGGTGCCCGGCCTCAATTTATTAAGGCGGCGGCCCTGAGTCGGAGCATACGCCAGCATTTTTCAGATCAGCTTCAGGAAACGATAGTCCATACTGGTCAGCATTACGATGCCGGCATGAGTGATGTTTTTTTTGAAGAACTGGAAATCCCCCCACCGGAATTTCACCTTCATGTGGGCTCGGCAGGTCATGGCAAGCAAACCGGAACCATGATGCAAAGTCTGGAAGACCTCATGCTTTCCGAAAAGCCGGACCTGGTTCTGGTTTATGGCGATACCAATTCTACCTTAGCAGGTGCCCTTACCGCATCAAAAATTCATATTCCGGTGGTCCATGTGGAAGCGGGGCTTCGCAGTTTCAACAAAGGCATGCCCGAGGAGATCAACAGAATCCTGACCGACCATGTTTCTACCCTGCTTTTCACCCCTACAAAAACAGGCCTCAATAACCTCAAAAAGGAAGGATTCATTTCCTGTTCTGAAGGGCAGAAAACCGATATGAACCATCCCGCTGTTTTTCATTGCGGGGATGTGATGTTCGACAATGCCCTCTATTTCAAATCTCTGGCTTTAAAAAAAGCATCTTCCTGGTTTTCCGGTCTTCCGGTTTCAAAGGGAAAGTTTCTACTGGCCACCATCCACCGGAATGCCAACACCGACGATCCGGAAAGGCTCAAATCCATTCTGGAGGGCATGATGCAGGCCGCCAGGATGATGCAGGCTCCTGTTGTGCTTCCCCTGCACCCCCGAACGCAGAAAATGTTGGATTCCTACCGCTTGTCTGATCCCTTTTTCGGGGAAATTCCGAAAGATTTGATTTTCATTTTACCTCCTGTGTCTTATCTCCAAATGGTGTATCTGGAAAGTCAATGCGAAATGGTTCTGACCGATTCCGGCGGGGTTCAGAAGGAAGCCTATTTTTACGAAAAGCCCTGCATTGTGCTCCGTCCTGAAACCGAATGGGTGGAACTCGTGGAGTCGGGTGCTGCCGTGCTGGCCGATGCCGATGCAAAAAAAATAGAAGCGGCGGTAATTCACTTTTCCGGCACTGCACCCCGTATAGAACCCGGCTTCTACGGAGACGGTAAAGCCGCCGATTTTATTGCCGGCCAAATCCTGAAATTCCTGATTTCAAAAGGGGCCTGAGTCAATACCGGGGCTGACCGCGGGTTTTGACCATGCATTTTCAGTCAATCCTTTTTACAAAGGAAATTAGTCCCTTTCTTTGAGGCTTATAAAAAGGAACTTTTTCATGAATTTGAATTTCAAATCCTCTGTTCTGCCGCATCTGATTGCGGTATTTTTATTCTGGCTTTGCACTGCCATTTATTTCAAGCCCGGAGTCTTCAACGGCAAATCGCTGAAACAGGGCGATGCGGTTACTTGGACCGGCAATGCACAGGAAATCAATGAACATAGAAAAAAATATCACGAGGAGCCACTCTGGACCAATTCCATGTTTGGAGGGATGCCGGCCTACACCATTTCTACCGTTTACAATGGTGAATGGCTGGAATATCTTGAAAACATCAGCCGCTGGGTGCTTCCCTATCCCTTTTCAATCATTTTTCTGTCCCTCATCTGCTTTTATATTTTTTGCCTTTCGCTTCGGATGTCGCCCATTGCCGCAGCTTTCGGGGCGCTGGCCTTTACCTTTTTCAGTTTCAATATTGTATCCATTGAAGCCGGACATAATTCTAAAGTACGGGCCATGACCCTTGCGCCGCTTGTGCTGGCCGGAATGACCTATGCTTTCCGGGGGAAATGGCTTTGGGGGCTTACCCTTGCGGCTCTCGGTACTGCCATGCAAATCAGGGCGGGGCATTATCAGATTTCTTACTACCTTGGTTTTATTGTGGCTTTCTATGGTGTGTCGGAGGCGGTTCATGCTGTGCTGGCCGGAAAGCTTAAAGACTTTGCCATTGCAGTGGCCGCTCTGGCCCTGGGTGCCGGACTTGGAATAGCCACCAATGCCGGCAGATTGATGACCCTTATGGAATATTCTCCCTATTCCATGAGGGGCAAGCCGGAACTGACCATCAAAGACCCCAACAAACCCAAAGACGGAGGCCTGGATAAAGATTATGTTTTCAGCTGGAGCAATGCCAAAATGGAAACTTTTACCCTGCTTATACCCCATTTTTTCGGGGGCAGCAGTTCTGAAGCAGTTCCCAAAAAATCGGAGGTAGCCAAAATATTTTCTTCTGCAGGCCAGAGTATTGACCAGTTTCCTTATTATTGGGGAGATCAGCCCTTTACATCAGGGCCGGTTTATGCAGGGGCCGTAGTTTGCTTCCTGTTTGTATTCGGCTTGTTTATAGTTGAATCCCGATACAAATGGTGGCTCCTTGCTGCCACGGTGGTTTCGCTTGTGCTCACATGGGGCCGAAATCTGGAAGAGATCAATTACTTCCTCTTCGATACTTTCCCCGGTTACAATAAGTTCAGGGCGGTGACCATGGCTGTATTCATTGCGCAGTTTGCCATGGCGGCAATGGCTGCCCTTACCCTGGGTCGGCTATTTGAACCGGAAAAGATTGAAAAGCTGGATAAAAAACTATACTACTCTGCAGGAATCGTAGGCGGATTGACATTTCTATTCTGGCTTATGCCGGGCCTTGCAGGCGATTTTACAACGCCAAACGATCAGCAGCTCATTTCGGGCGGATACCCTCAGGAACTTATCAATGCTGTGTATCAGGACAGGGAGAATTTGCTCAGTTCAGATGCGGGAAGATCTTTTTTTCTTGTATTGCTGGCTGCCGGATTGATTTTTGCCATGGCTCGGAAATGGATTAAACCTGTTGTGGCCCTTTCAGCTGTAGCCTTTACCGGTTTTGCCGACCTGTGGGCGGTGGATATGCGTTACCTCAACAAAGACAACTTTGAAAAAACTTTCTGGCAGGAGCAATTCACCCCAACAGCGGCAGACGAACAGATTCTGAAGGATAAAGGTCTCAACAACCGGGTCCTGAATCTGAACAATCCTTTCAACGAGTCTAAGACATCCTATTTCCACAAATCTATCGGTGGGTATAGCCCAGTAAAAATCAGACGCTATCAGGATCTGATTGAAAATGACCTGACCGCCGAAATTCAGGATATCGGAACTCAGCTTCAGCGCATGCAAAAAGAAGGCATTTCTTTTTCATTCGATTTTCTAAAAAATGAAAGAATAATCAACATGCTCAATACCAAATATATAAAGGTAAATGAGGATGCCAATGGCGTAATCCAAAATCCATATGCAATGGGCAATGCTTGGTTTGTACAAAATGTTCAGTTGGTTTCTTCGCCGGACGAGGAGATGGCTGCAACCCGAACTTTCGACCCCAGTGCAACAGCCCTGGTAGATAAAAACAAGTTCAAGGTGAATAAAACCTCTTTTGCTGCGAGCGGCAAAGCCCTTCTTACAGATGCAAAAAGCAACTTGCTTAAGTATCAGACCGAAAATCCATCCGATGGATTTCTGGTATTATCAGAAATCTACTATGCAGAGGGCTGGAAGGCTACCATTGACGGAAAAGAAACTCCGATTCTGAGGGCCAACTATGTTCTGAGGGCACTGGAAGTTCCTGCGGGCAAGCATGAAATTCAACTCAGTTTCCGTCCGGATTCTTTTGTTTCCGGCAACCGGATTTCCCTGTTCAGTTCCATTGCCGTAATTGGTCTTCTGATTGCCGCAGGTGTTTTTTCCTTCATAGGAAAAAAAGAGTCCTGACCTTGTACCTGATCAGGAAAAAGTAATTACCGGCCATGCACACCGATATTGCTTCCCTTATTCAGGTTTTAAAGAAATTCTGGGGATATTCTGCATTCAGGCCCGGTCAGCAGGATATCGTATTATCCATCCTGGCCGGAAAAGATACGCTTGCCGTGCTACCCACCGGCGGAGGCAAATCGCTGTGTTTTCAATTGCCGGCGCTGGTTCTGGAGGGAACCTGTCTGGTGATTTCGCCCCTTATTGCCCTGATGCGGGATCAGGTAGAAAACCTGAGGAAAAAGGGAGTAGCGGCTGCAGCCCTTACCTCGGGGATGCACCTGAATGAGACCGAAACCATTTATGAGAATTTTGTAAACGGGCATTACAAACTGCTTTATGTAAGTCCGGAGAGGCTGAAGTCGGCACGCTTTCTTGAGTACATGAAAAATGCACCCCTGAGTTTTGTAGCCATAGACGAAGCCCATTGTATCAGTCAGTGGGGGTATGATTTCAGACCTGCCTATCTGGAAATCGTACAGATCCGGGAGTTTTTTCCTGACATTCATTTTGCGGCCCTTACTGCTTCTGCCACACCAAAGGTTCAGAAAGACATTCAGGAAAAGCTGGATTTCAAAAGCAAAAACATATTTCAGGGGAGTTTTCTCAGGCCCAATCTTTCCTTTTCAGCATTTGAGCTGGAAGACAAAGCTGGTAAATTGCTGGATATCCTGCGGGCTGTTCCCGGCAGCTCGGTGTTGTATGTGCAAACCCGGAAAAGCGCTCCGCTTTGGTCTGGCTGGTTGACGAGAAATGGTTTTGCTGCCGATTACTTTCACGCTGGACTTAGCCACCGCGACCGGGAGTTCAGACAGAAAAACTGGATTGAGGGGAAGATTCCTATTCTGGTGGCCACCAACGCTTTCGGTATGGGTATAGACAAAGGCGATGTCAGGACGGTCATTCACATGGAAGTGCCCACACAGCCGGAGGCCTATTATCAGGAAGCAGGCCGGGCCGGAAGGGATGGAAAAAAAGCCTATGCCATTGCTTTATTTAACCGTCAGGAACTGAGAGATGCCCGTCTGCGGCTTGAGAAAAATTACCCCACGCCGGCCTTTAT
>JBIKMV010000240.1:0-4093 GCA_044359055.1 Catalimonadaceae bacterium | reverse complement strand
TGATTTTGCACAAGGCCGATAGCCGTGGCCTTGCCGACCACGGTTGGCTGAAATCACGGCACACCTTCAGTTTTGCCCATTATTACAATCCCGAAAGAATGCAATTCGGCGCCCTGAGGGTTCTCACTGACGATGTGATTCAGGGGGGAAGGGGATTTGGAACCCACCCGCATGATAATATGGAAATTATCTCTATCGCCCTCGGGGGCGACCTGGAGCACAAAGACTCTATGGGAAATGCGGCAGTCATCCGACAGGGTGATATTCAGGTAATGAGTGCCGGAAGGGGCATTTACCACAGCGAATACAACCACAATCCGGATAAGGAGGCACGCTTCCTGCAAATCTGGGTGTTTCCCAACAAGAGAAATGTAGAGCCCCGCTACGATCAGATTCACCTGAATCCTCAAGATAGGAAAGATACATTTCAGCAAATTCTTTCTCCTTTTCCAGATGACGCCGGGGTCTGGATTCATCAGGATGCATGGTTTCATCTCGGGCATTTCAGCAAGGGAAAGGAAGCCTCTTATCAATTAAAAAAAGCGGGAAACGGCATCTATGTATTTATGATATCTGGTATTGCCTCGGTGAACGGGCAGACTCTCGGAGCCCGGGACGGACTAGGCATCAGGGACCAGAATCAGCTTCTTTTCACAGCTTCATCAGACGCTGAAATTTTGCTAATGGAGGTTCCTGTGGGGCCCTCATAAATGGATCAAAAGGGTAGGCTTTCTGGTCCTGAATTCGGTTTTCCTGACTTTTTTTATTTTATTCTTACCCGAAGCACAGCTCTGTGGAAACAAATGAAATTGCATCCAAATTTTAGTTTCTTCTTTGAAGCGTGATTCGTCGCTGGGTTTCCCTCATTTGTTGTTTCCTTTGGATGCTGTGTCTGGGCGGTGTGTATGCCTGGAGTTTTTTTGTACCCCTGCTGGAGGCACAGCTCGGTTTTTCCCATACCCAGACCCAACTGATTATTGGATTCAGTCTGGGTTTTTTTGCTTTGTCCATGCTTTTTACCGGAAGACTCGAAAAGCGTTTGGGCCCCGGAAAAATGGCATTTCTTTCTACACTTTTCCTTTTCTCAGGGTACAAACTGGCAGCTATTTCAGGGGGATCATTTCCGCTTGTTTTTTTTAGTGTAAGCCTTCTCACCGGACTCGGAATTGCATTTGGCTATGTTACCTGCCTCGTAACACCTGCCCGGAACTTTCCTAAGTTCAAAGGTTTGGCCGTTGGGATATCGGTGGCTGGCTTTGGTGGGGGCGCCATTGTCCTCACGCAGCTGGCCATAGGATTTCTGAGCAATCGCCCAGACCTTTCTGTTCTTCAGGTTTTGGATCAAATCGGAAATATTTACGGTATTTTCGGCTTGTTGCTGTTTGCTGGCATTTGGTATCCTTTCAAAGCAGAAAAGGTTCCTCTTTTTGAATTTCTGGTTTCTTTGCAGGACAGAAAATTCAATCTCCTCTTTTTTACGATGTTTTCGGTAAGCTTTGCCGGATTGCTGGTTCTCAGCAATCTCAAAACCATGGTAACCCTGAAAACCGGCAATGAAACTGTGGCTGTCTATGCCATTTCACTTTTTGCATTTTCCAATATGATGGGCAGGATTATCTGGGGTTGGTTTCTGGATAAGGCCGGGCCGGAGAAGACAATTTCCGCCGCATTTATCATTTTGATATCTTCCTTAGTCGGACTTGAGATTGTACCCTCGGGCCTGTGGACCAATCTAATGGTTACAGGTATTGCCTTTGGATACAGCTTTTGTTTTGTGGCCATGCCATTTCTTACGCTGCAGTTGTATGGCCCTGAAAAATTTGGAAGCCTTTATCCCTTTGTATTTCTCGGATACGGGGCAGCCGGTATTCTGGGTCCATTTATTGCCGGGCTCTTTTTTGACTACACAGGCTCCTTTTTTCTGTCCATACATATTTCTGCCTTTATTGCTGTAATTGGTCTTTTTCTGTTTCTCAGATTCAGGAAAGACCTTCTGAAAACGGTTCGAGTGGAATGATTTTTTGTTTTCGAACAACCCGCCACCAAACAAAAAAAATATTTTAAGGATTGATTTCGAATCAATTGTTTGATTCTTCAAACCGATTTCCTACTTTTGCAGCCCAATTTTGGAAACGAATAAGATATAGTCTTACTAAATGCCTACCATTCAGCAACTTGTGCGTAAAGGCCGGGAGAAACTTGCCTTTAAATCCAAGAGTCCGGCACTCGATTCATGTCCCCAGAGACGGGGCGTTTGTACTCGTGTGTACACCACAACCCCCAAAAAGCCCAACTCAGCCATGCGAAAAGTGGCCCGTGTAAGGCTTACAAATCAGAAGGAGGTGAATGCCTACATTCCGGGAGAAGGTCATAACCTTCAGGAGCACTCCATCGTTTTGATTCGGGGTGGAAGGGTGAAAGATCTTCCGGGTGTTCGCTACCACATTGTAAGGGGTGCACTGGATACAGCCGGAGTGAAAGACCGCAAGCAGTCCCGTTCGAAATATGGTGCCAAGCGTCCAAAACCAGGTCAGCCGGCAGCTGCTGCAAAAGGTAAAAAATAAGACATTGATGTTCAAAAATTTGCAAAATGCGTAAGTCGAAACCAAAAAAAAGATACCTGTTGCCAGACCCGAAGTTTAAAGATACTCTGGTAACAAAATTTGTAAACAGCCTGATGCTGGATGGAAAGAAATCCATAGCTTATAGTATTTTCTACGATGCCTGCGACCTGGTTGCTAAAAAAACTCAGGAAGACGGTCTTGAAGTATGGAAAAGAGCCCTCAATAACATTATGCCGGGAGTGGAAGTAAGAAGCCGCCGGGTTGGAGGTGCAACCTTTCAGGTACCTTCAGAAGTCAGGCCTGCAAGAAAACTCTCGGTTGGTATCAAATGGATGATTTCTTATGCCCGTAAGAGGAGTGAAAAAACCATGACCGAAAGGCTTGCTGGAGAAATAATCGCTGCTTCCAAAGGTGAAGGTGCAGCCGTTAAAAAGAAAGACGATACGCACCGGATGGCAGAAGCCAACAAAGCATTCTCCCACTTCCGCTTTTAATACTACGAAATGGCAAGAGATTTACGATTTACAAGAAATATCGGCATTGCTGCTCACATCGATGCCGGGAAGACCACCACTACAGAAAGAATTCTTTACTATTCAGGTGTCAGCCACAAAATCGGGGAAGTTCACGATGGTGCTGCCACCATGGATTGGATGGCTCAGGAGCAGGAAAGAGGTATTACCATTACTTCTGCTGCTACCACTGTAAACTGGAAATACAGAGATCAGAATTATCATATCAACATCATTGATACGCCCGGCCACGTAGATTTTACCGTAGAGGTAAACCGTTCGCTCAGGGTATTGGATGGTTTGGTGTTTTTGTTTTCGGCTGTTGACGGGGTTGAGCCTCAGTCTGAAACTAACTGGCGTCTGGCTAACAATTACAATGTTGCCCGCCTTGGTTTCGTAAATAAGATGGATCGTTCAGGAGCTGACTTCCTGAATGTGTGTAAGCAGGTGAAAGAAATGTTGGGCAGCTATGCAGTACCTCTTCAATTGCCCATTGGTGCTGAGGACAATTTCAAAGGCGTGGTAGATCTGGTTAATTTCAGAGGAATTCGCTGGAATGAGCAAGATAAGGGAATGACATTTGAAGTTATTCCCATTCCTGATGATATGCTCGAGGAAGCAACTGAGTACCGCGAGAAATTGCTCGAGGCAGTTGCCGAGTTCGATGACAAGCTGATGGAAAAATACTTCGAAGATCCCAACTCCATCACCGAAGACGAAATTCTGGCTGCCCTTCGTGCTGCCACTGTCAGCATGAAAATTGTGCCAATGCTTTGTGGTTCTTCTTTCAAGAACAAAGGCGTGCAGACCATGCTTGATTATGTAATGGCCTTATTGCCTTCTCCTTTAGATAAAGAAAGCATAAAAGGAACTGATCCTAGAACGGACCTAGAAATCGAAAGAAAACCCACTACTACGGATCCATTTTGCGCTCTTGCTTTCAAAATTGCAACTGACCCATATGTGGGAAGGTTGTGCTTTGTTCGGGCTTATTCAGGTGTATTGGAGTCTGGCTCT
>JBIKMV010000239.1:0-4140 GCA_044359055.1 Catalimonadaceae bacterium | reverse complement strand
AGAAGGGGTAGCTTTTACACACTCGAATAAATGAACCGTGCCCATTACATTGGTGGAGAAGGTTTCTACAGGATTTTCATAGGAGTAAAGAACCAATGGCTGGGCGGCCATATGAAAGACAATTTCAGGATTTACCTTTTGAAAAAAGGTTTTCATTTTTTCCAAATCCCGGATATCGCCATCCTGATGGGTTATTTTTTCTGCAAGTCCGGTGGTAACAAAATTGTCTTTTACAGTTTTCGGCGGAAGGGCATATCCATACACATCAGCACCAAGGCTTTTCAGCCAGATGCATAGCCAGGAGCCTTTAAAACCTGTATCTCCGGTTACCAGTATTCTCTTGCCAGCAAATACATTTCCAAACAAATCCATTTTACCAGATTTTCCAGTCGGCATTGCCTTTGTTCCAGATTTCGTTCAGGTCTTGTTTATCTTTCAGGGTATCCATCGGCCGCCAGAATCCCTGGTGTTTGAAACACATCAATTCCCCATCCTTGGCGAGGTTCATGAGTGGCTCTTGTTCCCATATGGTTGAATCTCCAAGTTGTATGTATTCAAATACTTCCGGCTGGCAAACAAAAAAACCACCATTTATCCAGGCACCATCGCCTTTGGGCTTTTCCTGAAATGCATCTACCCTTTTTGAATCTTCGTCAATCAAAAGCTGACCAAACCGGCCGGATGGCTGGATAGCCGTGACAGTCAGTTTTTTACCATGACTTTTGTGAAAGCCGGCAAGCGCAGAAATATCCACATCCGCAACGCCATCCCCATATGTGAGCATGAATGGCTCATTTCCAATGTAGGGCTGAATCCGCTTTATTCGCCCCCCGGTCATGCTGTCTTTGCCGGTATCAATCAGGGATATTTTCCAGTTTTCGGAATCCGATTTATGGTATTCCATTTGGTTAGAGCCCAAATCTATGGTTACATCGGTTTGATGCAGGAAGTAGTTGGCAAAATATTCTTTGATGTAAAACCCCTTATATCCCAAACAAACCACAAATTCATTAAACCCATGAGAAGCATAGATTTTCATGATGTGCCAGAGAATTGGCTTTCCGCCAATTTCTACCATGGGCTTGGGGCGGAGATCTGTTTCTTCAGAGAGCCTTGAGCCCAAACCTCCGGCAAGAATCACTACTTTCATTTAGGGGCAAATATAGGTCAGATTGTCTTTTTTCAACAAACTAATCCGTTTAATACCCGACTTTGCCGTCCCCTGAAAAGAAATTCCGGACTTATTGAAAAAGCCGGAATTCTTCTTTTGTAAGTTGGGTTGCCCAAACGGCTATTTTATCACCGGAATTATTGGAATCATTCCCCTCTACCGAAAAAATCCATTCGGTTCTGAAAAGACCGGCCACGGCAAAACCTTTTGCAATACACTGTCCGTCAATGCACAGAATTTTTAGGAAAACAGATTTTGCCTCTAATTCTTCCAAAACTGAAATATGTATCCGGCTTCCGTTGTGGCCATTGTAATTCGAAATGTCAATGATTTCAATGAGAGGAGCTTCAAGAAAATCAGCTAAGGCAACTTCGAAGGTATTGTTTCTGGACTCCTTTGCCCCCCTATCCCTGTCCGAAAAAACTGTTTCAGCATACAATGCAGCAAATTGTATTTTTCCCTGACCTGGCACTATTTCTTCCTGGCCTGACAAATTTGATCTTCTCAGAAGCAAACCATCAGCAAGTCTTTCATTTTCAGAAATTTTTACCTGATTGGTTTTGCCTGCCATCTCGCTTGAAAAAAATTATTTTTCAGCCCCTTTGGCTGTCTGACTTTTTTTTGCCTTCTTCTCCCCTGCTGGTTTTTCGTCTTTTCCAGAGCTTTTTTCAGACTCAGATTTGTCGGTTGAAGTTTTTTTGGACTTCGGTTTTGCTTCGGTGTCTGCCGCTTCCTGTTCTGATTTTTGATCTGCAAAAATTTCCGGTACCTGAGCCTGAAGTATGTGGTACCAGGTCACAAGTTTTTTGATATCAGACACATACACCCTGTCCATGTCGGCATCAGGCAATACCTCAAGCAATAACTTTTTCAAATCTGCTCCATCCGATTTCGGATGCAGGGGCAGGGCTTTGGTATATTTTTGGTTCAAACTTCTGAGCACGGATTCCAGTCTAACAGAACCTTCAGCTGATCGGGTGTAAACAGAAATCTCCGAAAGGATGGAGACCCTGCTGCTTGCACCAGCAACGATCCGGGTCTTTTTTTCGTCAAGCGACTCGAGCAGCACACCGTTTTTCAGGGGAGTTTTGATTAAAAACAGGCCGCCTTCACCCGCAATGGAGGCTATTTTGGATAATTCAATCATGGATTTCTAAAATTTTCTTCAGGATTTCGAAATGATAAAATACTCTGTAACAAGAGGATAGTGCAAGTGCTCCAGTTTCAAAACCCGGGCTGCAATATCGCTTTCAGAATCGGATTCCAATACCGGACAAGTAGCCTGAAACAGTATTTTTCCTTCATCGTAGTTTCCATTGACCAAATGAATACTCATACCGGTTTCCCGGATGCCACTTTTTTTAACCGCCTCATGTACATTATTTCCATACATTCCCTTTCCGCCAAATTCAGGTAACAGAGAAGGGTGGATATTCAGAATTTTGTCCTTGTAGGACTCAACCATCCAACCGGGAAGAAGTGAAAGAAATCCAGCCAGCAGAACAAAATCGATATGGAATTGCTTCAGTGCTTTGGAAACAGGGCCGATTTCACTCTCGAAATCCGCATTTTTTAAGTACAAGGCTGGAACACCAAATTTTAAGGCCCGGTCTTTTGCACCTGCATCCTTTTTGTTATAAATCAACAGGGCAACTTTGATATCGGAATGATCCCTGAACCAGACCATAAGCGATTCGGCATTACTACCTGAACCCGAGCAAAATATGGCCAGATTCTTCATCAGAATTTCAGACCAAATTCCAGACTGAGAAGGTGATGACTAACCGTGTAGATTGAAGATGCCTCTGATCCGGCTGCAGATTTGAACGGGCCTTTATCGCTCTGTACACCAAGCAATCCACGGTTGTAAGACAAGCCACCAAAAATAATGGTATTTTCACCCAACTGATGCTCGGCACCTGCAGTAAGGAGCAAGCCTGCATCGAAAAATGAATAAGCAGTCCCTTTTCCTGGTTTCGAAAACACCTCATCATTGGGCTGATTGGAATCCCAGGTAAGGTCTTTCTCATTGATTTTGATACCGGCTGTACCACCGATAACAAAATAAAGCTTTGTATCGGTGGCTATCTCATTAGTAAACAACTTTATAGCCACGGGCACTTGCACATATTGCAGACTGTAAATGGCCTCTCCTTCGAAATTTCCTTTATCAGTTGTGGAAGTAAACTTCACCCCTGAGCGCATTGTGGTGTACCAAAGTCCTGTGTAAAAAGAATAGTTTTTTCCAAAGTAGAAGTCGCCTGTAAGGCCTGCGCTGAAACGAAGGCCTGCACCATTGGATTCAAGAGTCATCTTGTCCTTTTCCTCCACATCCACTACCCTGGTCATAGCCAGACTTGGCGCAAACCGCAATCCGAGTTTGAATTTGGACTCCTGTGAAAAAGCAGGGCCGGAAATCAGAAATAAAGCAAAAACGGTAATTATTTTGTTTTTCATGTTTGTAAGGGTATAAACTTGCAGTCCTGTATTGAAAATGAATTTGTTAAAAAAAATAAACATCAATCCGGCTACAATGATAGGCTTTTGTTGTATTCTGTGGTTATCCGGTTGCGGAAAAAATGATTGCAGGGAAGATGAAGGTCAGGCAAAACTTCCGGCTCCTCTGCACATTATCAGGCTGGAAGACAGCATTATGGCCTTGAAAGACACCCATGAAACAAGGCTCTTCCTTGACCGAAATCCTCTTTTTTCTGAAAAATTTTTGAAACGCTCCGAAATGCCCCACGATTCTTTCCTGATCCGGGATGTGTTCCGGCTCACGCAGGAAAAACTTGTGGATACCATTTTCAGGGATGTAAAACGGGAATTTAAGGAATTATCCTGGCTGGAAAACGACCTGAGCCAATTTTTCGGTCATGTAAAATATTATTATCCTGACTTTTATGTGCCTCCGGTTTATTCTTTGGTTTCGGGATATGGGGTAGATCTGGAGGTAAGAGATTCGGTTT
>JBIKMV010000238.1:0-4191 GCA_044359055.1 Catalimonadaceae bacterium | reverse complement strand
TTTACCGATGTACTGATTTCTGGTATCCAGTCGGATGTTTCTCCGGGAGCAGCAGTACGCTTTAAGCTCCATGGAATGGGATTTATTTTTGGAAAGAAGGGCAATGTAGATTTAATCGAGACCTTCAGAAAATGTATCACACGCCGCTTTATCAGGGAAGTAAGGGATTTGCCGGTACATCAATATGATTTGGTTATCAATGATTTTGAGCCCGTTTCGGCCTGGGCAGCCCGGTTGAGGGGCGTCCCTTGTATTTCATTAAGTCATCAGTATGCCGTTATGCATCCCAATGCCCCGAAGCCGGAGAAGTCAGACTGGCTGGGTAAATTGGTCCTTGGCAACTATGCCCCCGTTCAAAGTGGATTTGGATTTCATTTCCGGGAATATGGAGGTGGTATTTTTACCCCTGTAATCCGGCAGCAAATCCGGCAACTGGAGCCCGATGAAAGAGACCATATTACTGTATATCTGCCCGCTTACGACACTGAAAAGATTGTTAAAGTGCTTTCATGTTTCCCCGGTGAAAACTGGCAAATATTTTCTAAGCACACCAGCCGGACTTTTCATTTCGGCAATATCCGGATAAGGCCGGTAAACAATGAAGATTTTATTCAGAGTATGGCTCTGGGAAAGGCTGTCCTTTGCGGAGCCGGTTTTGAGACTCCTGCGGAAGCTATGTTTCTGAACAAAAAGCTCATGGTCATTCCCATGAAAAACCAGTATGAACAACAGTGCAATGCTGCCGCTTTGGCCGAAATGGGGGTAAAGACCCTGAAAAGTCTGAAGAAAAAATTTGCCGGCCATATTCAGGACTGGCTGGAAAACGACCAGCCTGTTCAGGTACATTATCCCGATCATACAGAGCAGGTTGTGAAAATGGTTCTTCAGAGCGCTGGCAGAAGAGTCGAACAACCAAGGCCGGAAATATTCTGGCCGGCGGGACTAAATCCTTTGTCTGCCTGATTATTCTTGATAAAAAGAAGCGATTTTCCTGAAAATTTCAGTTGGGGTGTTTCCACAGCAGCCCTTCAAACAGAAGGCGCCTGGAACACAGATGGTAAAGGACCTTCAGTCTGGGATACTTTTGCTGCGAAAAAAGGCCGGATATTCCGAAATCATCATCCTCAAATAGCTTGTGATTTTTATCATCGTTATCCGGAAGACATTCGGATTCTGAAAAATCTCAATATTGACAATTTCAGGTTTTCGCTTTCCTGGCCAAGAATTTTGCCGGAAGGACGAGGCAGGGTAAACCACAAAGGGCTTGACTTCTACAAACGACTGATCGACGCCTTACTCAGTGAGGGTATTACACCCTGGATTACACTTTACCATTGGGATTTGCCGCAGGCCATTGAAGACAAGGGTGGCTGGACCAGCCGAGATATTCTCAATTCATTTGGAGAATTTGCGGAAATAGCCGGTAAAGAACTGATGCACAGAGGTGTTAAAAAATGGATTGTTCTCAATGAACCTATGGTTTTCACTGGTGCCGGTTATTTTCTCGGCTACCATGCGCCCGGCAAAAAGGGATTTTCAAATTTTATTCCTGCCATGCTGCATGCGGCCCTATGCACTTCCATAGGCGAAAAAGTACTTCGGAACTTTGAATCGGATGTACAGATCGGTTCGGCTTATTCCTGTTCTTACATCACACCCTTCACCGAAACCGAGGCCGACATAAAGGCATCCAAACGGGCCGATGCCCTGTTTAACCGTTTGTTTATCGAGCCGGCTTCGGGCTTGGGCTTTCCTTTGGAAGATCTTCCTTTCCTCAGGCCAGTAGAAAAATGGATGAAAAGCGGGGACGAATCCGGCCTCAAAGCGAATCTGGATTTTACAGGCGTTCAAAATTACACGAGGGAGGTTGTGGCTTCTTCCCGGTTTGTTCCTTACCTTGGTGCAAAACTCGTTAACGCCCGCAAAAGGCAGGTATTACACACGGAGATGGATTGGGAGGTATTTCCGGAAGCTCTTTTTCAGATGGTCCGGCAATTTGCTTCCTACAATCCTGAAAGACCGGTTGTGGTGACAGAGAATGGTGCCGCTTTTCCTGATTTTCATCATGGAAAACCTTTTGTTTTTGACCCCCTTCGGAAAGCCTATCTCCAGGACCATATCGGACAGGTGAAAAAAGCAATCGACCATGGAATAAAGGCAGAGGGATATTTTGTCTGGACCCTTGTGGACAATTTTGAATGGGCCGAAGGGTACAGACCCCGCTTTGGCCTTGTCTATCTGGAACCGGAAACCCAAAACCGCATCATTAAAGAATCCGGAAGGTGGTATGGAGCATTCCTTGCCGGCGATGAATCTGCATCACACCCTGCCGGGAGTTTCAAATAATCTTTGTCTCAGGTCTAATAAAACTGAACCCGGAACGCTAAAAAATGCGTTCAGGGCAGCCGGGGACTTCCCTTCTCAAATTTCTTTCCTTTTCAGAAAAAAAATTACATTGAAAATGAAATTAATTTTTCAATTTTACCATCTTCCGAATGACCTTTTGCCTATGGTGAAAATTTACAAATTCCCTTTTATTTGCCGGTTATTTATCAGCAGCCTTACGGTGGTTTTCTTCATCTGCACTTCCCATGCGCAGATAACTCTAAACCCCGCTTTCAATGCTTCAGACCGCGGATTTGGCTTTGGAGATGGCTTCAACGGAGCCGTCACTGCCGTGAAATTTCAGCCCGATGGCAAGGTTTTGGTCGGAGGGTCATTCAGCAAATACAATGGTGCGCCCCGATTTGGAATTGCCCGCCTTAAAGGCAACAACAGGGGACTTGATTCCACTTTTGGCGATTTTTCAAATTATGGCGTTTCCGGGGGAAACATCAGTCAGTTTGCTATCCAGCCGGATGGTAAAATCATTGTTGTCGGTTCCTTTATTCAATTTGGTTCCTCGCTGGTAAACAGAGTTGTAAGGCTCAATACAGACGGCACCCAGGATTTCGGATTCCTCACCGGCAGCGGTGCCGACAGTACCATTTTCGGGGTGGATATTCAGCCGGACGGAAAAATAATTCTGGCCGGAAATTTCAGATTTTTCAATGGCAGCAACCGGTCCTCGGTGGTGCGGCTTTTGCCCAATGGCACGGTGGACATTTCTTTCAATGCCGGTTTTGGTGGCCCCGGAACAGGCGGTGGTGTCAGGGGAGTTAAAGTCCTCTCAGATGGAAAAATTCTTGTTTGCGGCGATTTCCGGCAGACATTCAATCAGGAGGCTTTGGTTCCCGCCAATGAATCTCATTATGTAATCAGGCTTTTGGCCAATGGTCAGAAAGACCCCGCCTTCATTACGCCTTATGGAGGAACAGGGGTTGCCAATGCCATGGACATCACCACCTCCGCTCAGATTGTAATCGGAGGAGATTTTTCAACCATTCTGGGAGCCGGCAGACAATATGTGGCAAGGCTTCAAAGTGATGGCAGCCTTGATCCTGCTTTCAGCAGCCCGTTTTCTTCAGGTGAAGGCTCTGTTTTCAGGCTCATGGTGATACCGGGTGACAATGTGGTTCTGGCAGGCTTTTTTTCTTCAGTAAATGGTACAAAAAGAGGCAGCCTAGCCAGAATTCAGACCAATGGCAGTCTGGATGCCGGGTTTGCTGTGGATTCTTCAGCCGATGGGCCCGTTCTTGCCATTGACCGCGATGCCTCGGGCAAGTTTGTTATTGGCGGATTTTTCCGGAGATTTGACGAAACCCAAAGGCGAAATATTGCCCGCATTTCTGCCCTTGGCCTGGTAGACCTTCCCTTTTCTCAAAATACCGGTGCCGACGATATCGTATATTCTATGGCCCTGCAACCCAATGGCAGGATTATCCTGGGGGGCGATTTTGGGTATTTCAACTGGAACAAAAGAAACGGTGTGGTAAAACTATTGCCCAATGGACAGAATGACCCGTCCTTTCTTCCGGGTAAAGGGGCCAATGGGGCTGTTCGATCTGTGCTTTTTCAGCCGGATAAAAAAATTCTTGTAGCCGGAAGGTTCAATTCTTTTAATAACCTGAACCGCCGTGGAATTGTGCGTTTGGATTCCACAGGTGTGGTTGATTCCGGTTTTCTGCCGGGCTTGGGTGCAAATGACACCATTTGGACCATGGCCTTATACAACAATGGAAAAATTTTGCTGGGAGGAGATTTTACCCTTTTCAATGGGCAGCCTGCACCCGGCATTGTAAGGCTGAATTC
>JBIKMV010000054.1:0-14604 GCA_044359055.1 Catalimonadaceae bacterium | reverse complement strand
CCGGAAAAAATTCAAAAGTGTTCCGAGCTCACAAAATAGAATCTCCGCACTTTTTTTTCAAGGAAGGCAATGATGCTTTTTTGTGAAAAAAACAGATGCTGTTTTTCTGCAAAAATTTCAAAATCATATCTTTTTGCACATGGAGGAAATGAAATCCTAAGCCCGGAAGGGCGCAAGCAAAGACCTGAGACAGTGGGGAAACAATCCTTCCGGGCTTAATATGCGGGATTTCTAAAAGCCTGTGAATTGATTTCAAACCGGAATATTTGTTCGAAACGATAACATGACGCTCCCATGGAGCTTTGGACTCTCCTCCTTTTCTCGCTATTAACATCAGGCACCGCCAGTGCCGGAAATGCAAATTTCTTTTGTTTTCGGAGGACACCTCTCCTCGGAAATTTCTTGTAACCCTATCTTTCCTTTAAATCCAGATTAATTTTTTGAAAATGACTATCCCTTAGCCCCACTATCCCGAGTTTGCAATTCAGGCTCAGAGATTATTTGAAGTGTCTCCGGCACGGATAGAAGTAAATGCAGAAACCCCGCAGATTTTGTATTCTTGCCTCATGGCCTTGGTTTATCGATGCCGAAATACTTTCAAACCAAAAGGGTTGGACTTAATTGTATATAGCTTTGGTTTTTAGCTGGTTAAGCAAGATGAAATGCTTGGCGGAATCGGGTGGGAGACCTCCGAAATTATTAAAAGTCCGGAAGGCCGCAAGCGACACAAAGGACAGTGGGGCAGCCGGAAAGAACAATGAGCTGGAAAGGAGTTGATTTGGAATTGATAATACGAATGAAGTCGCCATTCTGCCGGCGCAAAACAAAAATCCCCTGCAAATCAGAAACTTACAGGGGATTGGCTTTGTTTTCTGTGATTCCGCTGGGATTCGAACCCAGGACCACTACATTAAAAGTGTAATGCTCTACCAGCTGAGCTACGGAATCTTTTTCGCAACTTTGTAGCCGATTGAAATCCTAACGGCTGAAAATTGAGGCCGCAAAAGTATGAATTTACTTTTTCCAATCAAATCTGAGTGAAAAAAATATTTCTCCTTTCGGTTTCCCTTTTTCTGAGCGGTCTCCTGCCTGTATTTGGTGCCCCGCCCGAAAATCTCATCATGAAGGGTGATTCTTCCTTTTCCGGACACCGGTTCTCAGAAGCCCGGCTCAGGTATGAACAGGCTTTCTTCAAAGAAAAAAAAACCACCCCCGCAACTCTGCTCAAACTCGCATTTATCGAAACAAGCCTCGACAACTATGTGAATGCCCTATTCTATCTCCATCAGTTTTATCTCTTCAACCCCGACCCAAGAGTAAAAAATAAAATAGAAGAAATAGCCGGTCAGAATAAGCTGCTCGGATACTCCATCGACGAGGCCGATTATGCCTTTTTTCTCTACCGCTCTTACCGCAAGTGGGGTCAGGGTATTTTACTCCTGATTTCCTTTTTGTTGTTTTCTCTTCTGGTTTATAGAAAAATTAAAAAGGCTTCTCTGGGCTATAGCCCCATTTTTACCTTCATTTTTCTGGCTGCTGCAGCCTATTTTTACAACTTCCGGCTGCCCTACAAGAGGGCCATTCTGGCTGATGAAAGAATTTTTCTGATGTCGGGACCCTCCGGCGGCGCTTCGGTAGTTTCGGTTCTGGATAAAGGCCATCGCATCGAGTGGATCCGCGAAAACGATATCTGGTACGAAATAAAGTGGAACGACAAAAAAGGATGGGTGAAAAAATCTCAGCTCCTTTTTTTCCTGTAAAACAATCTTGAAAAAAAACTTCGCCCGGGTGGAAGATGAAATTTCGCACCTGGAAAATTTACTTCAACTCGAGCAGGCCGAAGACCTGGCA
The DNA here is from genome assembly GCA_044359055.1 of Catalimonadaceae bacterium. Taxonomy (GTDB): domain Bacteria; phylum Bacteroidota; class Bacteroidia; order Cytophagales; family Flexibacteraceae; genus CAMDMI01. The sequence goes on along the minus strand of JBIKMV010000054.1, from coordinate 12,753 downwards.
CAATATCAGGCGCAGGTTCTGGAAACACCCTTGAAAGAACGACAGCGAAAGGGCATTTCCTGGTATCCGGTAAGGCTTGCCGATACCCGCATCGGCACCGGTGGTAAGTATATTCTGTCGCTGGAGAGAAACCTGGAATTCAATCAGCCCCATCAGTTTCAGCCGGGCGGACAGGCCTGTCTGTTCTGGAATGCCCCGGCAGGTCAGAAAGTTCCGCAGCTGGCCGGAACCATTCTCAGTGTGGAGCCCTCCAAAATGGAAATTCAGCTTAACGAAGATGAATTGCCGGACTGGATAGACGAAAGGCTTATCGGAGTGGACCTTCTCTTTGACGAAAACAGCTACAGGGAAATGAAGGCCGCCCTCGGCAAGGTAAAAGCAGCTGAAAAAAATTCAAGGCTGGGCCGGCTGCGGGATATTTGCCTGGGTTGGGAAGAGGCCGGTTTTCAGGAAACCGAAAATTTTAACCTGAGCAACTGGCCGGTTCAACACCTGAATGATTCCCAAAAACAAGCCATTGCCGGCATGATGGCCGCCCGGGATGTGTTTGTAATCCACGGACCACCGGGAACAGGGAAGACCACAACCTTAACTGCCGGCATTCAAACGGCCCTGTTGTATATGAAACAGGTTCTGGTTTGCGCCCCCAGCAATGCTGCGGCTGATTTGCTCACCGAAAAGCTGGCTGCAGCCGGGGTCAGGGTCCTTCGGGTGGGAAATCCGGCCAGAATGTCGGAAGAGATCTTTCCATACACACTGGATTACCAGCTCATGCACCATGCCGAAGCCAGAGAAATAAAGAGATTGAGAAAGCTCGCTTTCGAACTCAAAAAAATGGCTTTCAAGTACAAGAAGTACTACGACAAAAGCGAAAGGGACCAAAAGCAGGCCATGCTCAAAGAAGCACGGTCTATCCTGCAGCAAATCAGGCAAATGGAGCAGTATGCCACCGATGCAGCCCGCGATCATACCCAGGCTTTCGTTTGCACGCTCGTGGGTGCCGGCCATGCCCTGCTGAAAGATAAAAAATTTGACATGGTGCTGATTGATGAAGCCGGCCAGGCACCGGAGCCGGCTACCTGGATTCCCATCACCAGAGCAGATAAGGTGGTGTTTGCCGGCGACCATTGTCAGCTTCCCCCAACCATAAAATCAAAGGAAGCGGCCCGGCTCGGACTGGAAGAAACTCTGATGGAAAAAGTGGTGGAACGCTCCCGGCCACGGGTAAAAAACCTGCTTCAGATTCAATACAGGATGCACCAAAAAATTATGGGTTTCAGCTCCGGGTATTTTTACGGCGGTCAGCTGAAGGCCGATGTATCAGTAAAGGAAAAAACCATCTGGCCCGGCCCAACGGATTCCGACACCGAACCCCTCACCTGGATAGACACCGCCGGTACAGGTTTCGAAGAAAAGTTTCACCCCGAAACCTCAGGATTATCGAACAGAGAAGAAGGTGTATTGCTGCTCCGGCATCTGGAACAATGGCTGGAAAAAGCCGGAACTGTCCTCATCAAAAACCGGAATAAAATTTCGGTTGCCCTCATTTCACCCTACAGAGAACAGGCCGAGTGGCTGAAGAAGGAATCGGCGGGGCTGGCCGAAAAGTACGGCATCCACATCCGCGCCGGAACGGTAGATGGCTTTCAGGGTCAGGAAGCCGATGTGGTGTATATCAGTCTGGTAAGAAGCAACAGCCGGAAAGAGATTGGGTTCCTGCGGGATACCCGAAGAATGAATGTGGCCATTACACGGGCAAAAACCAAATTGGTAGTCTTTGGCGACTCAGCCACGATTTCCGAATTCCGGTTTTATGAAAAGTTTCTGGAATATGTTCAGAAAGAGGGGTATTACCTTTCGGCATGGGAATTTGGTATCTGAGCCTTATCCCGGCGCAGGGAGCCAATCCTTTTTCATCAGACCAAAAAGGCACAAAAAACCAAATGGCTTTGTTTACCTTTGCCCGCTTTTTTGATTTATTTTTTTTAAAAACAGTATGTGCGGAATTGTTGCCTATGTGGGCCAGAAGCAAGCTTACCCCATCATTATAAAAGGACTAAAAAGACTGGAATACAGAGGATATGACTCTGCCGGCATAGCCCTTATCAACGGAGGTTTGAATGTGTACAAGAAAAAGGGGAAGGTTACAGAGCTCGAGTCTTCGCTTACCGAAACAGATCTGAAAAGTACCATCGGCATTGGCCACACCCGCTGGGCTACACATGGCGAACCCAATGATGTAAATGCGCATCCCCACTATTCAACCAAAGAAAATCTGGCCATCATCCACAATGGTATCATTGAGAACTATGCTTCTCTGAAAGAAGAACTTATTCGAAAAGGGCATTCCTTTCTGAGTGCTACAGATTCAGAAGTTTTCATTCACCTGATAGAAGACATTCAGGACAATCTGGGCTGCAGCCTGGAGGAGGCGGTGCGCATTTCCATGACGCAGGTGGTGGGGGCATATGCCATTGTCATTATGGACGAGAAAGCCCCGGACCAGCTGATTGCTGCACGAAAGGGATCGCCTCTGGTTGTGGGTATTGGCAAGGGGGAATATTTTCTGGCTTCTGATGCGACTCCGATTATTGAGTACACCAACGAGGTAATTTATGTAAATGATTTTGACATCGTTACCATTCGAAACGGTGAGCTGAGTGTTCAAACCATTGATGCTAAGGAAAAAACTCCCTATATCGAAACGCTGGAAATGGAGCTTGAATCTATAGAAAAAGGTGGTTTCGAGCACTTCATGCTGAAAGAAATTTTTGAGCAGCCGAGGTCCATCCGCGATTGTTTGAGGGGAAGGGTATTTGCAGAAAACGGACACTTGGTATTGGGTGGTCTGCGGGAATACATCAACAAGGTTGCCAACACCGACAGGATAATCATTTTGGGTTGCGGAACATCCTGGCATGCCGGCCTTGTTGCCGAGTACATTCTGGAGGAATACACACGCATTCCTGTGGAAGTGGAATATGCCTCGGAATTCCGCTACCGCAATCCTGTAATCAAGGAAGGAGATGTGGTGATTGTGATCTCCCAATCCGGGGAAACAGCTGATTCACTGGCAGCTCTGGAGCTGGCCAAATCCAAAGGAGCCATAATTTTCGGTGTTTGTAATGTGGTGGGCTCTTCTATTCCCCGGGCCACCCATGCCGGAGCCTATACCCATGCCGGTCCGGAAATCGGTGTGGCCTCAACCAAAGCCTTTACCGCTCAAGTCACGGTCTTAACTCTGATTGCTCTGGTCATTGCCAACAAAAAAGGGACCATCTCCGAAGCCCGGCTCAGGCAATCGCTTTTTGAGCTCGAGGCTATTCCTGAAAAAGTGGAAAAAGCACTGAGCCTGAATGAGCAAATCAAATTACTCGCAGCAGAATTCAAGGATGCCAAAAACTTCCTTTATCTGGGAAGGGGCTACAACTTCCCTGTTGCCCTGGAAGGTGCGCTTAAATTAAAAGAAATCAGCTACATACATGCCGAAGGATACCCTGCCGCTGAAATGAAGCATGGTCCCATTGCTCTCATCGATCAGGAAATGCCTGTGGTATTTATTGCCACCAACGACAGTACCTACGAAAAAGTCATCAGCAATATCCAGGAGGTAAAAGCCCGGAAAGGAAAGGTTATTGCCATTGTCTCAGAAGGGGATGAAAAAATCAAAACTATGGCTGATTTTGTGATTGAGGTACCTCATACCGACGAGGCCCTGATGCCATTGGTAGCCGTTATTCCCCTGCAACTTTTATCTTATCATATCGCTGTAATGAGGGGATGCAATGTGGATCAGCCCCGAAATCTGGCCAAATCTGTAACCGTAGAATAGTGCCTCACTGTTTTATCAAAAGATTATTTTTGGTTGAAAAACAACAGATTTCATACTGCAAACAGTAAAATCTTTTTTTGGGACTACAAAACCCTATAGAATTGCATCAAATTGCGGAGGTAAAAACTCTGGGTTTCCGAGAATGAAAAAACATCTCTTGCTTGGTCTAATAGCCTTTACCGCCTGGACTTCTCCTGCTTTTGCCCAGCTTGGTGTAGGCTTAAGGGGAGGGTTCGGAGCCTCCTCCACTTCAGAGGAAATGAAAAACGGCATGAATCGTACTATTGGAACAGGCCCGACTTTCGGATTGTCTGTACTTTATGATCTGGACCTCCACTTTTCAGGCTGTCTTGAATTCAATTATCTGTCCTGGTCTGAAAAACTTTCTTACAGTGAAAGTTTTGACAAAGTATCCGGTATCCCGGTTTCTACCGAAATCAAGGTCAACTATCTTCAGGTTCCCCTGTTGGGAAAAGTTACTTTCGGAGAAAAAAAGTTTAAAACACTTTTGACTTTTGGCCCTTACATGGGAATCGCCACGAGTGGCTCATGGACGAATCCTCCAGTAATGACAGCAAGTGGAATTGTGATCTATCCGCAGGGAAACAGTCTCAATGCCCGATTTGGCGAAGGGGATTTCAGAAAAGTGGATTTGGGCGGAATTGTTGGCTTCGGAGGGCAATACAAAGTGGGCGAAAGTGGTAATATTTTCTTCGAAGGGAGAATTCAACTGGGCTTTTTGAATCTTTATAATGATTTGGAAAAGAAGCTATCTGAGGCATACAGCATCAGTCAATACCAAAAACCCGGCGGAAGCTGGAGGGCAGCCAACATTACAGTTGGGTATTTCCACACTTTCAAACTGCCGAAGAAAAAGACATCGGCGGCTAAGAAAGCAGGAAAACAGAAAAAACGATGAGGAAAGTCTCCCCTGTCTTTTTCCATACCTTCCGGATTAAAGACAGAGGATTCATATACTGTTCAAAGCACCTCAATCAGTTCGGGCCCACGGGTATAAACCACATATCCCTGCACAGGAAGGGAAAAAACAGACCGGGCAACTTTCAGATATTCCCTTACCTGTTGGATATAGGCACCATCTTGTTCCCCCGTTTTGAAGTCCAGAATTATCATTTCCTTTTCAGTCTTAAGGAGTCGGTCGGCCCGAATTATCAGGCCGTTTTCAGAAAGCATCTCGAGTTCTGAAAGTGCCACATAACGGTCAGAAAACCAATTTTTTACCCTTTCGGACTGAAACAGCATATCCAGCTGATGGCTCAGGTTCTCAGCCTGCGGGGCACTCAACTGGCTTTTTTTCAGGAATCCGGTCCATTTTTCTCTCCAGTTTTCCCCTTGTTCCAGGGTTTCGAGAAAGTGATGCAGGTAAATTCCTTCCATGGCTTCTTCATTGTTCCGGTCTCCCATTGTCCATGGGATGTTTGCTTCTGCATTCCAGGAAGGTGTTGTTTCAAGCAGGGCGGGGGATTCTTCTGATTTTTCTTTTCCTCTTGCAATCTGACCAATCCTGAAACCAAAATCCAGATTTCGGACCGGGTCTTCAGGATACCATTCAAGCTTCTGAAAAGATTCCTCCAGGAGTGCTTTGTTGTTTCTTAACCAGCGTGTGCTTTGAAAGGCAATATTTCCCAAATTGGTTGGACTTGGCTCTTTTTCTTCTTCAAATGGATTTCCATAAAATGAAAAATCTAAAATCAGACCGTATCGCGGCCTTGTCATGGCCACATAATACAGATTGAGGTACTCGAGTGCATTCTTATACACCAATTCCCCGAAATCCTGTCCGGGACCGGAATTCAAAAAGCCCTTTTTACCCTTAGCATACAGGAGTGGATAGGCGTTCCAGGGTTCCTGATCTGAATTCAGCCAAAAAGTTTCCGCTGCCCATTTGGATACCTGAGAGCTGTGGCATTTTACAGGAAAAATGACCACTCCAAAATCAAGGCCCTTGGATTTGTGTATGGTCATGATCTGGATTCCGAGGGAGTTTTCAACCCCGGCAATATTGCTTTCGTTGCCGGTTTGATGCCACCATGTTTGGAAATCAGGGTATTTCTGGCTGTGTTTGTTCTGAAATTCATAAACCAGATTTTGAAAATGAACGATAAACTGCCACTGGTTTTTCATTTCAGACAGGCTGAAAAAGTCCAGTATGGTGGCCAGTTTTCCGGGCTCATCCATCCGGTTTGTGCTGAGATTAATAAAATCATCGAACCAAGCGGGGTCTGAACCAGCGTCGGTTTGCCACCACTTTTCAGGAGCCTCCAGGTGCTTCAGTATGAATCTCATCTTGTTCATTTCCAGAGCATTCGGAGCCTTTATTGCCTGAAGGGCTGTGGCCAGAAAGTCAATTATGAGCTGAGAGCCGGCCGTGTTATCAAAATGAGCGGTGTATGAAAAATCGAATTCCTTTTCTTCCTTTTTTTTCTCGGCATCCAGGATGTTGACGATTTTGTCTATTTCATTGTTACTTCTTGCAAGAATGGCAATATCTCCAGCCGGAATGCCGTGGTTCTGAAGTCGTTTGATTTCATCCACAAGCCATCCCAAAGCCGGGTTATCACTTTCGCCTTCCTCTTCAGATTCTTCCCCGTTCTGATTTTTCTTTGGTTTGGGCAAAATCCTGCATCTGAACTCCGTAAAACCCTTGTTTTTTTCCTTACCCTCCGGAATAAACTGCTCCAGCTCGTCGTAGTTATTCAGGATTACCCTTCGCCATTCGGTGTTTTCATGCACATAGTTTGTGGATAGTACCCAATCGGGAAACCGGCTGCTTACCTCTTTGAAGAACAAATTGTTGAAGCGGATGATGTTTTCTTCACTTCGATAATTTTGCTTCAGTGGCTTATTTTGTACAATCCAGGGTTCCATGTCTTCATTCAGACCTTTGTGAAAAAGCCAGGATTCGGCACCTCTCCAAGCGTAGATTGACTGTTTCACATCTCCCACTACAGAAAAGAAACCACCTTTGTCCACAATGGCCTTTGCCAGAGGCCGAAGCACCTTCCATTGAATCAGATCTGTATCCTGAAATTCATCGATGAGCAGGGTATGGAGTTGCTGCCCCAGCTTTTCGAAAACATAGGGCACATCCGATTCCTGAATCAGGTTTTCGAGGACAAACTTGGTTTCTTTCAGGAGATACCTTTCGTGTTTTTGATTCAGGTCTTTGAGCACTTTTCTGAAATAATTCAGCAGGCGGGAGGCAGTGAGTTTTTTCAGTACGGCCTCTGCGAGTGAATAATCTGCACCCACAGATCCCTCCGGATTCAAGGTTTCTGCATAAGCCTTCAGCAATATTTCGAGCTGTGATTTCTGCTCATCTGTGAATTTGCGGGTTTTTGGCTTGCGGTTAAACTCCCCTTTTCCATGGGACTTCGCCGGTTTGCTGAAAAGCAATTTTCCTGATGCCACCGTCCCGATTTTGGCAATTTCATCCAAAAAAGTTTTGTCCAGGTCCGGATTCAGATGCTGAGGGGTAAATCCAATGGACTGAAGGAAATTCAGAATATCGCCTGCTGCAGCGCAGAGAATGGCTTGTTGACTTTTTAGATAAGCCTGTAAAATATTTTTTGCCTGAAGCACTGCCGCATCTTCAAACCATTTATCTTCTGCCCTGAGATGGAACTGTACCACCTCATTTTCAAAAAGAAAATCCAGAAGGTGGGTTTTCAGATAACGGCTCGATTTCCATCCCTTTCCTTTGTCAGACAAAATTTCCAGCAGGTTTTCCAGCAGGATTTTCTTCAGATTTTCAGGCAGATTGAGAAGCCCTTCTTCGAGAATCTCTTCTTTCACCAGATTTTCATCCATTTCTACATTCAGCCCAAAGGGCAGGCCGGCTTCGAAGGAAAGTCCGGAAAACAAAGACTGAAAAAACGAGTCGATGGTCGATACCTGAAAATCATCGTACTGATGTAAAATGTTGTCCAGTGTCAGGCGGGCTTTTTCCCTCATTTCGGTGACATCGGCAAATCCAAATTCAATGTCTTCTTTCTGGATTTCTTCTGCAAGAGAAAGGCTCCTGAGCTTTTTAATGATTTTTTCTTTCAGCTCATTGGCGGCTTTTTTGGTAAAGGTAATGGCCAGAATACCCCGGAAAGCATCGGGGCGCATAAGGGCTCTTTTTATGTATAACTGTGTGATTGTAAATGTTTTGCCCGATCCGGCGGAAGCCGAAATGCGCAAAACTCCTTCGGTAGGTGTTGAGGTTTGCATGAAGAATTTGATTCAGGTTAATAGGTTGCCTCAGGCTTGCTTCTGCCCGAGATACAGCAGCCAGTCTTCGTTTATCCGGTCGCCAAACTCACGAAGCAGCATCACAAAAGACGGCTTGAAGGGTTGCTGAATGAGCAACATTCCGGCTTCTTCCGGTGTAAAGTCGCCTTTTCTGGCATTGCAATGTTTGCATGCCGTAACCAGGTTATCCCACGATGTCTTGCCGCCTCGGCTTTTGGGGTAAACATGGTCGAGCGTGAGGTCTTTGGTTGACTGGCAATACTGGCATTTGTTGCTGTCCCGTTTGAAAACATTGTGGCGGTTCAGCACTACACCACCATGCCGGAAAGGCCGGTTTACATATCGGTTCAGCCGGATTACAGAGGGCATAGGAAAGGCACGGGTAACCGTTCTCAGGTTTACCCTGGCATCTTCAAGGACCATTTCTGCCTTGTTCAGGTACACCAGCAAAAATGCTTTGGGTACCGTGCAAACAGTGAAAGCAGTGTAATCCTGATTGAGCACGAGGACTTTTCTTGCCATGATTCCGCTTTGGGTTCAGCATTAAACATTATGATTGCAAATTTGCAGAAAAAAGCTCAGAGTTTCTTCATTCTGGAAAAATAGGTGAATGAGAATAACAGGTCTGTGAATGGCAGAATAATTCAGCCGGAATCCTTTCTGAAATGCCGGATTTCATCCTTTGCCCACTGAGGACAATAAGCTAAGAAAAGACCGGATAAAAGGGGCTTTGGAAAATTCGGATGCCACCAAAAACTAAAGCTGTAATTTGCAGGCCAAATTGGAAAATTCGCTCTACTCAAAAATCCAAAGGCAATTTGCCAGGCAGCAAAAATTCATTTATCAGCTTGGCAGTACCTATGCATTGCTTGGCCTTAATATGGCCACGATGTTTGTACTCACCCCCCTGCTGAACAAAAATCTGGGGCAGGAGACCTATGGGGTGTGGCTTGTGCTGTTCAACATCACCAATTTTTTCAATCTTTCCAATTTTGGATTCGGGCAAACCTTCACCCTGGAGCTCATTAAAAGCCATGAAAGACAAAAAGATGTAAACCGATTGGTGAATACCTATCTGTTTTCTCTTGTTTTGTTTGCCTTGGGTACTTTTCCTTTTTTTATCCTGTTTCAGTTTTTTTTGCTGGGCCCGGTCATCAAAATATCTCCGACCCTGCTGCCCGATGCCAGCCGGAGTTTTTATCTGGTTTATCTGATTTTCTTCCTCAATTTTATCGGGCAGGTACCTTACAATATTCTTTTTGCCAGACACAAACTGTCTCTGAGAAATGGTTTGGAAATGATCCGGGTGGGATTGGGATTCGTGCTCTCGCTCTGGGTGCTGTACACGGGTGGTGGGATTGTGCAGATTTCGGCCGTTACCCTGCTGCTTACTTTGTTCTATGTGCTTCTGATGTTTTATTTCTCCCGGAAGACCATGAGCTATCACCTTCATTTTCAGCACTTCTCAAAAAAACAGTTTAAAAAATTCCTTCGCCCGAGCTTTCATTTCTTTCTGCTTGGGGTAGCCATGTACATCATTGTTTACTCCGACGGACTACTCGTTTCTTCTTTAAAAAGTGCGGCTCTCGTGGCCCTTTACACGGTAGCCCTTCGCATTCCGGATACCAGTATGCGGCTGATTTTTAAAATCGCGGATGTAAAAACCCCAAAAATCACTACCCTGTTCAGCCAGCAAAACTGGGTACAACTGTGGATGCTGCACAACCGGCTTTTCTGGATTACCTTCGGTGCCTCAGGTTTGGTAACACTTGCCCTGCTAAGCATGGGTCCTGCACTCATCAGGCTCTGGATGGGTTCCGGGTTTGAACTGCATTACGGCCTTCTTCTTATTTTTTCCCTAAATATGCTTACGCAATGCCTTATGCATATTCCGGCCCTATTTCTCATCAGCATGGGTATGCACGAAAGATCTTCGGTGCTGGCCATGGTTTTTGCTCCTCTGTCCCTCGGCTTTGCCTGGTTACTGAGTAAAAATCTGGGTCTTGAAGGGATTGCCCTGGCCATGTGCGGGACGCAGTTTCTGGTCGGACTTATTGCTATTCCCCAGTTTTATTCATTTATGAGAGAAAAAAGCAAGGAAACCAATTTCAGATTCAGTTGGTTTGTAGTCAGATAGCCCCTTTTTCCTATGAAGCCTGATCAAATATCCCTTAGCCCGTCTTCCAAAGAAAACCTGGAGATATTGAATGCCCTATTGCCCGGTGTAGAGGATGTGTTTCTGATTGAAACCGCACTGCAGCTGACTGCCAACCTGTACAAAAAAGCTTCTGTGGGAGCAGTGATTCAAATTCGGTCAGAAAAGGGAGCAGTGGAAGAACTGCGGTTTAAGGTGAAGAAAGGGCGTAGAAAAAACTTCGGGAAAACAACCTGATGGCAGATTTTTATAAGCAGTTTCTAAAGCCCTTTTTGTTTTCGCTGGATGCCGAACAGGCCCATCATATTACCTTTTTCCTGATGAAAACGGGCCTTCAGCTGCCTTTTGCTGAAAGATTACTTGCCGGGAATCCTGCAGAAAACTTAAAGAAAGAAATAGCAGGTGTGACCTTTCAAAATCCCGTGGGCCTGGCTGCAGGAATGGACAAAAATGCCCTCTTAACTGATTTGTGGCCCCGACTTGGTTTTGGATTTGCCGAAATCGGTACGGTGACCCCCCGGCCTCAGGTTGGAAATCCGCGGCCCCGTTTGTTTCGCCTGCCCGAAGATCAGGCCATCCTGAACCGCATGGGTTTCAACAACGACGGGCTTGCGGTGGTGGCAAAGCGCCTTTCGGGACGAAAAAACAGGGAATTTGTTGTGGGAGGAAATATCGGCAAGAATAAAGACACGGCCAACAATCTGGCACACGAGGATTATCTCCGCTGTTTTCTTGCCTTAGTTGAGCATGTAGAATATTTTACCATCAATCTCAGCTCGCCCAATACGCCCGGATTGCGGAGTCTTCTTGAAAAAGAACCGCTTCAGCGGATATTGGAGCCTGTTCAGAATAACAATTTGAAGGCTTCAAGGCCGAAGCCGGTTTTTCTGAAAATATCGCCCGATATGGAACCGGATCAGATTCCTGAAGTGGCCCAAGTCTGCCAAACCTTTGAGCTTTCCGGCATTGTTGCCACCAATACGACCGTTTCACGAGAAAATCTCCACACCGGAGGAGAAACCCTGGAGCGACTCGGTCCGGGTGGGCTAAGCGGAAAACCTCTGGGGCCTTCTTCCTGCAGAGTTTTGCAGACCCTAAAGAATCTTGATACCGGACTCATCCTGATGTCTTCGGGGGGAATAATGGACGAAAAAGAAGCTGAAAAAAGGCTGAAGGATGGTGCCTCGGCCATACAGCTTTATTCAGGGCTAGTTTATGAGGGGCCGGGACTGGTGAAAAGAATTTTAAACCAACTGAAGGGGTAAAACACTACTTTTGACCACCGGAAGTCTGCTCCCCCTCCTATCTGCTTTTTTATGCTGTACTACAAAACCTACCCGCACGCTTCTTCCGGAGAATGGGTTGTTTTTGTCCATGGTGCCGGAGGGAGCTCATCCATCTGGTTTAAGCAAATCAAAGACTATTGCCTAAATTTCAATGTTCTCATGGTAGACCTGCGGGGTCACGGGCGATCGGGCGGAGACAAACCCTACGAGCAATACACCTTTCGTGAAATCTGCGGGGACCTCATTGAGGTACTGGACGATGCCGGAATTGCGGCTGCCCATTTTGTGGGAATATCTTTGGGTACGATTTTAATCCGGAATCTGTATGAGATTGTTCCTCACCGGGTAAAGTCCATGGTTCTGGGCGGAGCCATCATGCGTATGAACCTCAGGGCAAAAGTTCTTTCTGCCTTTGGCGACTGGTTCAAAACCCTGATGCCCTATCTTTGGCTGTACCGCTTTTTTGCATGGATAATTATGCCAAAAAAAAGGCACCGGCAAAGCCGCCTTTTGTTTGTAAATGAGGCACGAAAACTATGCCAGAAAGAATTTGTGTACTGGTACCGGCTAGTTTACGAGGTTAATCCTCTGCTGAAATACTTTTCTGAAAAACCCATTCCCATACCGGTATTGTATCTGATGGGCGACGAAGACCACATGTTTCTACCCTTCATTAAAAAACTGGTTGGCATACAACCCAACTCCCGGCTGGTAGTGGTGCCGGATTCGGGCCATGTGTGCAATGTGGATCAGCCTGAGTTTTTCAACCAAACTTCCATCCACTTTATACACGAGGCTTCTTAAACGCTTTACCTGTTTTCTTTTTTGCCAGATTCGGGCCTGTGGATTTCTTTGCTGATTTTGATTTTGCAGCCGGTTTTGAAGGCTTGTTTTTCTCCTTTTTTTCATGAAATGCCCCCCGGAAAGTTGGATCTGCCTTCCGCTTCTGCTCATCGATTTTGCGGAGAATGGTTTGATTTTCTTCGAAAGGGGTCTGGGAAACAATCAGATTGGCGGGAACAGTTTGCACCGGAATTTTGCTTTTAATCATGGATTCTATTCTGGTGAGGTGCAATTCTTCTGAGGGATCGGCAAAAGCAATAGCTTTTCCTGTGCGGCTTGCCCTTCCAGTACGGCCGCTTCGGTGAACATATTCCTCATACTTCACCGGCAGATCAAAATGAATGACCAGTGCAACGGAGGGGATATCGAGTCCTCTGGCA
>JBIKMV010000237.1:0-4205 GCA_044359055.1 Catalimonadaceae bacterium | reverse complement strand
GATCCGGCAGCGTTCATGATCGCCCCAGGTGGTCCGGAGGATGGAGGGCCAGGGAAAGGGAATGCACAAATGCCCTTCTACATTGTTGCCTTCCAGTTCCTTGCCATCGGAGTCCACCAAAATGGGCAGAATGCCGGGTAGCGGCAGTCCCGCATGCGCAGGCTTTGATTCTGTGATGCCGGCCAATGCCGAAATCAAAATACCTCCCGTTTCGGTTTGCCACCAGGTGTCTACTATCGGGCATTTTCCTTTGCCCACATGGGTATGGTACCAGTGCCAGGCTTCTTCGTTTATGGGCTCCCCTACCGAACCCAGTGCCCTAAGGCTGTGCAGATTATAGGGAAGAACATAGTCCAGACCAGAGGCCATAAGGGAGCGGATGGCCGTAGGTGCAGTGTAAAAAATATTGACCTTGAATTTATCAATCACCTGCCAGAAACGACCCGGATCAGGATAGGTGGGTACTCCTTCGAACATGAGGGTTGTAGCTCCGTTCAGCAGGGGGCCATATAATATGTAGCTATGACCTGTAACCCAGCCAATATCGGCCGTACACCAGTACACCTCTCCATCCCGGTATTGAAAGACATTGGAGAAGGTATATCCTGCATACACCATATAGCCTCCGCAGGTGTGTACCACGCCTTTGGGTTTACCGGTGCTACCGCTTGTGTAAAGGATAAAAAGCGGGTCTTCGCTGTCTGTTTCTGTGGCCCCGCACACATCCGTAACCAGGGTAATTTCCTCATGATACCAGATATCCCTCCCCGGTTTCATCTCTATGGGCCAGCTCAGCCTGTTTACCACCAATACTTTGCTTACTCCGGGGCAGGTTTCAAGGGCCTCATCCACTACAATTTTCACAGGAATCTGTTTTGCTCCCCGGTTGAGCCCGTCGGAGGTGATGACAAAAGCACAACCGGCATCCCGGATGCGTTCTGCCAGAGCATTCACACTGAATCCAGCAAAAACCACCGAATGGATGGCCCCGATCCGGGCACAAGCCAGTAACGAAAAAGCAAGTTCCGGAATCATGGGCATGTAGATGCACACGCGGTCGCCCTTCTGTATGCCCATGTTTTTCAGCACATTGGCCGTGCGACACACTTCTCTGTGGAGTTCCGCATAGGTAAATGTACGGAAGGCCTCCTTCGGGTCATTGGGTTCCCAAATGAGGGCAGTCTGATTGCCCCGCTCCCGAAGATGCCGGTCCAGACAATTTTCGGTGATATTCAATTTTCCCTCCAAAAACCATTTGACAGATGGTTCTTCAAAGTTCCACTCCAGGGTTTTGTTCCAGGGACTTCGCCATTCATAATGAGAAGCAATGTCGTCCCAGAATCCTTCAGGGTCGGCAATACTCTGGTTGCAGGCTTCCTGATATTCTTCCCGGCTTTTGATATTGAAATTCATGGTTGTAAAGGTTACGAATATGAACGGTTTCCAAAAACAGCAGAGCCCATCCGAACCATGGTTGAGCCCTCTTCGGCAGCCCAAAGATAATCACCGCTCATACCCATGGAAAGAATCTTCATTTCGCTTTTCCCTTCTTCATTGTAAGCTTTCAAATCTTCAAAAAGCTTTTTCAGTCCGCGAAACTCAGACCTCACCAGGGACTCATCTTCCGAAAAAGAAGCCATACCCATAAGGCCTTTTATCCAAACATTCGGATACTTTTTCAATCCCTGATTTTGATAAAAAGATTGTAATTCTGCGGCATCCCACCCGAATTTGGTTTCTTCCCCGGCAATGAAAACCTGCAGCAAACAAGGTATTATTCTGCCGGCACGGGCAGCCTGTTTGTCGATTTCGGCCAGCAGTTTTTCAGAATCTACAGATTGGATCAGGGAGATAAACGGAGCAATGTATTTCACCTTGTTGGTTTGTAAATGTCCAATCAGGTGCCATTCGATTTCTTTTGGAAGGGCCTCATATTTAGGAAGGAGCTCCTGCACCTTATTCTCACCGAACTTTCTTTTTCCGGCTTCGAAGGCCTCAAGAATCAGCTCCGGCCCAAAAGTTTTGCTCACGGGAAGTAATTCTGTTCCGAATGCATTTAGCTGATTTTCAATTCTTTCTATATTTTTGATTACTTGTGGATGTGACATATTCAAGAATTCCCTGTTATTTTCGATTCCAAATCGTTTGCAAACAAAATTCATTGTGACCAGCATTTCATCCAAATCGTTTTTTTTTAGCGTTCTTTTATTCGCTTCATTCTCCGATTGCTTCGGACAAATCCCGGTTACAACCTATTTCGACCCACCGGCAAAAAAGAAAAAACGGGCTGAATACTCGATTTCCGATATTTACGACAGCCTGCTCACAGGTCCTTATACCAGCTATCATAGCAATGAAAAAATTGCCATGACAGGACAGTATGTCAACGGAAAAAAAGACGGCCTCTTTACTGAGTATTTTGCGTCGGGCCGCAAAAGGCTGGAAGCTGTATTCAAGGATGGCAAAAAAGAAGGACCCATGCTGGCCTATGACACAAGCGGACAACTCCTTCAAAAATCCTTTTTTAAAGACAATCAGCTACAGGATTCATTGATAGCTTGGTATCCGGGTGGAAAAATCAAATCCAGAGCACGGTTTGAGCGGGATTCCATCGAAGGTGTTGCCATTGAGTATTACAAATCGGGAAAAGAAAAAAA
This sequence comes from Catalimonadaceae bacterium, assembly GCA_044359055.1. Taxonomy (GTDB): domain Bacteria; phylum Bacteroidota; class Bacteroidia; order Cytophagales; family Flexibacteraceae; genus CAMDMI01. The sequence goes on along the minus strand of JBIKMV010000237.1, from coordinate 1,548 downwards.
AGAACTTACCTACCTGCGGGGAAAGCCAAATGGCCCGAGCAGAGAATATTATCCTTCAGGTATCCTGAATATTGATGCCAACTATACAGATGGCTACCTGACCGGAAATTACAAAGTGTATTTCGACAACGGGCAGCTCGATACCGAGTCGCATCTGGAGAAAGGAACCAAAAATGGAGGTTTTTCAAGCTATTCCCGGGACGGAAAAAAAATACTGGAAGGATATTATCTGAATGGTGAATACCATGGTGAATTCAGAACCTACTACCCCGAAGGTCCTATAAAAAGTCTGGTAAACTGGGAAAAAGGAAAGAAATTCGGACCTGCCGATTACTTTTATTTGAGCGGCAAAAAGAAGGATTTTATTATGTTTTTATACGATGAAAAAAAACAATGGATAAGCTGGTATGAAAATGGTTTTCCTAAATCAGAAAAGAGATACGGAGAAAACGAAAAACCTTTGGGTGACTGGGTCCTCTACCACCCTAACGGTAAGGTAAAAGAAAAGAAATCGTATGACAAGGCTGGAAAACTAAGTGGTACCCGCACCACCTACGACTCACTCAAGCACAAACTTACCGAAGAAGAATGGGCCCATGGGCTGAAAACCGGAGAATTCAAGACCTTCCATCCAAACGGAAAAGTAAATCAGCTCTTTTTTTATCAGGGTGGAATCATCCGTGGGGAGTTCAGGGAATTTCATCCAACCGGAAAACTTCACATTCTTGGATTCTATAAAAACAGCAAGAAAGATGGTAAGTGGATCTATACAAACCTCGAAGGCGAACAGTATAAAATTGAAACCTATAGAAATGGTAAGCTTCTGGCAACCAAAGAGATAAAATTCAAAAAAGACAAAAAATAATTTTTTAATACAATTCCTTCAGGCCTTTTATGCTGCAGATTATCTGGTTGGGCTTTTTTCTTGCAGGCTTGCTTTTTGCTCTGGTTCAACTGTTTTGGTATCAGCAATATCAGATTTTCGGGGTCCTGAGTGAGTCGCTTTTTGCCATGGCTAAAACCAGCTTCGAACTCGGCCTGGGACTGGCGGGCATCATGTCGCTTTGGCTGGGCCTTCTGAAAGTAGCCGAAGATGCCAAAATGATAGAATGGCTCAGTGTGCGTATTTCACCATTTCTTAGGGTTTTGTTTCCCAGTGTACCGGCCGGGCATCCTGCTTTTGGCTCCATGATGCTCAATTTTTCGGCCAATGTACTGGGGTTGGATAATGCGGCAACTCCCCTTGGCCTGAAGGCTATGGAAGAGCTGCAAACCCTGAACCGGGAGAAGGAAACTGCTTCTGATGCACAGATTCTTTTTCTGCTGCTCAATGCCTCAGGCCTTACCATTGTGCCTATTTCAATCATGGCCTACCGGGCAGCCAATCAGGCGGCAGCCCCTTCGGATGTGTTTTTGCCCATTTTGTTTGCTACCTTCGCTTCAACGGTAACGGTACTGATTATCACTGCATTCAAACAAAAACTACCCTTGTGGAAGCCCGTTTTTCTGATTCCTTTTCTACTGTTGCTTTCTTTGGTGGTGGCCGGT
>JBIKMV010000236.1:0-4209 GCA_044359055.1 Catalimonadaceae bacterium | reverse complement strand
AGCAGCAACCACCACAGTCAGCGGGGCTATGACTTTCAGCTTTATATGATCAATGAAGACGGCAGCGGGCTGGAACAAATCACTTCCGAAAGCATTTTCAATGCCTTTCCTATGTTTTCTCCCGATGGTAAAAAGCTGGTATTCAGCAGCAACCGCAATAATGGCGGTGGCCGCGATACCAATTTATTTATTGCCGACTGGGAAGACTGAAAGCAGCTCAGGCTCGGTTTTGCTGCTTAAATTTTGCTGTTTTTTCGGAGGCCGACACCGGCTTTTGCCTGTCAAACTGGACCTGAAGCTGAACCAGAAATTCATCCAGACCTTTGGTAAAAAGGGCATCCCGGATTTCTTCCACCAATTCAGCTATGGCAGCCCAATCGCCTTCGATGCTGGTAGAAAAAGGCCCGACCTCGTAATTTAGACCCTTCCTTTCAATCAGTGCAATGGCTTCATCCACAAAGGGATAGGGCTCAGTTGTTTTCAGCGGGATGATCTGCAGGGCAGCGTTGACGGGAAAAGCTTCAGGCATTTGGTATTACTTTTGTGCAAATGAACGGTTTGAATACAGAAGCAAAAGAAATACTTATCCGCAACAGCTGGAAAATTGCTGTAGCAGAAAGCCTCACCGGTGGCCTGCTTCAGGATTTTTTTGTGAGCCAAAGCGGGGCTTCTGCTTATTTTCTGGGAGGCATCACCGCCTACACCCTAAAAATGAAATCCGAATTGCTGGGTGTGGACCCCGAATTGGCTGAAGCCTGCCGGGGGGTATCTCCTCGAGTGGCGCTGGAGATGGCCATGGGAATCTGGAGGAAATTTCAAGCAGATATCTGCCTGTCCACCACCGGCTTTGCAGGCCCCGACCTGGGTCCGAACGGAGAGCAGCCGCTGGCCTATTTTGCTTTGGTTTTCCGGGGTCAGGTGGTGGCCGAAGGTGCGGTGTCGGAGATTCTGGAGCGCAACAATTTCCGTAAGCTTGTGGCAGAAAGGGCAGGAGCAGCCCTCGAAAACTGGCTGTTAAGCGGGGGCACAAGTCCGGACAAATAAAAAAGGGCCACCCTTTCGGGCTGCCCTTTTCAGAAAGCGCAATCCTCAGGAAACTACCACTTTCTTTTTTGCTTTTTCTTTGGCTTCGGCCTGCTTGGGAAGCGTAATTTTCAATACGCCGTCTTCGTATTTGGCGGCCATTTTTTCAAGGTTGGCATTTTTTGGAAGATCAAAAGCCCTAGAAAAACTATTGTAGGAATATTCCTTGCGGGTAAAGCGGTCTTTCTCTGTGGTTTTTTCTTCCTTTTTTTCTCCCGAAATGGTCACCATTTCATCGTCGAAATCAATGTTGAATTCTTCTTTTTTGAATCCCGGCGCAATCAGTTCAATCCGGAAGTCTTTGTCGGATTCCTTGATGTTGGCAGAGGGTACGGTTTTACCAAATTCTCTTTCCAGCCAGCCGGGTTTGAAGAATGGATCGCTTTGGAAGAAATCTGAAAAAAAGGTAGGAAGCGTATCGTTGTCGTTTCTTTTTGTAATGAGATTAGACATCTTTTTTTGTTTAAGGTGATAAAATTGAATGGTTCAAAGGTCCTTGTTCGCACGCCATTGCACCATGTCCAAACTCAGGTGAAGGGTTGATTCTGAAAACCTTTCGGGTTGATTCCTGTCAGGAGCTTGTGATAAATTTCTTAGGGCAGGGTATTCAGAATGGTTTGGTACCGTCCGTCCTGAGGGAACAGGCGGATGAGCCGGTTCAGGTATTGCCGGGCCGGTGCAAATTGTCCCTGTTCCAGTTTGCTTCGGGCCATATTTTCCAGCGCAAGGGGAAAATCGGGATTGCTTTTCAGGGCCAGAACCAGCAAGCTGTCGGCTTTTGCATATTGCCTTGACTCCAGTGCATGAAAAGCGAGGTTAGAAAGAGTTTTTACATGCATGAGATTCAGTATCAATACTTTCCTGTATTGGGCTTCTGCTTTGGGGCTACCTTCACAGGCCAGTGCCAGACGGTATTGAAATTCGGTCCGGTCGGGGGCAAGCGCAGAGGCTTTCTCCAGTTCTCCCAGATAAGGAAGGCCCTTTTTCTTTTTCAGATCGGCCCAGCGAAACAGAATCCAGGGGTCTCCGGAAGCCGAAAAACCGGAGGTATCCAGATTTTTATCCCAGTCGTCCTGACTCAGATAATAATAATTTAGCTTTTCGGCTTGAGGAAGCCGGTTCAGGAAGGCCTTTACCTGCCTGAGCTTGGAGCTGTCTTCGTATACCTCTGCATATTTGAGAATGGCCTTCCCTTTATCTGCCGGATCAAAATTCTTACCTGCAAAATGCTGGAATTCGAGCTCTTGTTGTTCATCGGCGGCAGACTGAGCCGGCTTTCTTCTTATCCAGTGGTCAGTGGAATTTACATGGGGAATGTCGTTTGTGCCCGAGCGCTTCAGGTGGCAGGAAATGCAGTTGGCATTGGCCAAATCCTTATTTTTCACGCCCTTACAAGCCATCATATGGCTGGAATTTTCATGGCATGACCGGCATTTCACATTAAAAAAAGCAGCCTTGTTTTCTTCGGGAATGGAGCTGTGCGGGTCGTGGCAGGTGTTGCAGTTCATCTTCCCATCCGAAACTTTGAAACATTGGCTCATCTGAAGCCTTTCGGCGTGAGAGGCAAAGCCAAAATCTGATTTTCCTGAGGCCGGAATAAACACTTCATAGTAATCTGAAAACAGCTTACCCGGCTCATAATCACCTGCTTTGGCCTTTTCTTTTCTCACCTTGATGCCCTCCAGGTGGCACTGCCGGCATACATCCAGCCGGGCCTGTACCGGGCTTTTTCCCAAAGAAACCAGTTTGATGTCCTTTGATTTACCGCCCGACCGGTTCATTTCTTCCAGATGGTTTCGGGTATCGCCGTGGCAATTGTTGCAGGAAAGTGTTGCACCGAAATGCTTGTAACGGTTAAATGAATTCGGAACTTCCTGAAAACCTGCATTGTGGCAGGCCATGCACTCGCTTCCCACTTCCCGATCGAAGCGGGAGTTGTGCCCGTTTGCATATCCGGGGCTCAGATCCCAGATTTTCTTTTTGCTATACCAGGTAATGGGAATTTCGAACAAATATCCGTTGCGCTGAAAAAGATAAGAGCGGGTCTGATTGCCTGATCCAATGAAAAAATCAATCTTTTCAATCCGGGAATGAGTGGTATCTCTTCCCTCCAGTCTGAATTCTTTCACCCAAAAAAGGGAATCAGAGCGAAACGGGAGATAGTAAAAATCCGATTTCGGGTCATATACCGGTTTGGTTTTCCAGTTTTCGAAAATCAGGTTTTTGTCAGCCTTATAGAAAGAGCGGCCCTTGCCTGTTTTCAGAAACGAATCTACAATGCCGGCATGGCAGGGTCGGCATGAAAGCGGATCGGTACGGAAGACATTGGCTACCAGCGGATTTTGGCTGAATTTTGTTTCTTTTTCATCCTTTTTTTCCCGGCAGGAATTCACGAGAGAAAAGAGCAATCCCCCGGAGAGAAGAAAAAAGTAAAACAGATTTTTTGGCAGCATTTCACCTTTAATGGGTGTCAATTTTACGGAATGTTTTAAAAAAAGGTTCTGCCGGTTTCACTTTGGCCCCGGTATTTTTAAAATAAGGGATAGGTAAAACCCACTTCATCATCTACCTTGGCCCCTTCAAATAATGAAGCTCAGCAAAAAAGACCGCCTCTACGCCATCCTCTGCTCGGTGTTTCTCACCAACGCCATCATGGCCGAAATGATCGGTGTTAAGATTTTTTCTTTGGAAAAAGCTCTGGGCTACAATCCGGTGCAATGGGAAATCCTGAAAGGTTTTTCTCTGGATTTTAACCTGACGGCGGGGGTGGTAGTTTGGCCTATCGTGTTTGTTACCAGCGACATCATCAACGAATATTTTGGCAGACCCGGCGTAAAATGGATCAGCTACCTTACTGCCATCCTGATTTCCTATGTATTTGGGGCGGTGTATGTTACTACACAACTTCCTCCGGCTGATTTTTGGGTAGCCATCAACCAGACCGATGTTTCCGGCCATCCCATCCACATCAATTCGGCCTTTGCTACCATTTTCAGGCAGGGATTGGGCATAATTGTCGGGTCCATCACGGCTTTTTTGGTAGGTCAAATCCTGGATGCCCATGCTTTTCACTGGATCAAAACCATAACCGGAAGCAAACACCTTTGGCTTCGGGCTACCGGTTCT
>JBIKMV010000053.1:0-14772 GCA_044359055.1 Catalimonadaceae bacterium | reverse complement strand
TTTTATGGATCAAAAATTTAACGTAAAATTACTGCCTTACAAAAAAAAACTCCCGAAGCTTCTGGTTCTCGGCTTGCTTTTATTCCTGGGGGAATATCCGCGGGCAAAGGCCCAAGCCCTCCTCGTGGCCGATAAAGTTGCCCTTGATTCCATGAAAAAGGCCATTGACCTGATATACAATTTCCAATTTGAAAGGGCCGAGAACTGCATAAAAAAATGGCGGCAACCCAATGCACAGCACCCTGCTTTTATTTTATTTAACAGCCTGTTTTCTTTCTGGAAAAAATTTCCCATCGGAGCAAAACCCAATGATTACCAGACATATATTAAAAATCTGAACCAATTGGTTTTGCAAGCCCATAAACTGGAGAAGAAATACCCGAATCATCCTGAACCGGAATTCTATCTTCTCCTGGGTAACCTCATACTGGCAAGGCATCAGTCTGAAGAAGGCGATTACATCAAATCGGTAAATTCGGCCCGGAAAGCCTACACCTACATCAAGTCGGGATTTTTGCAGAAGGCAGATTATCCTGATTTTTATTTTTCAACAGGCCTCTACAATTATTATCGGGTGGCCTTCCCGGAAAATCACCCGCTTTACAAGCCATTCACCGTTTTTTTTCCGGATGGCAGCAAAGCAACGGGTTTGAAAGAACTTGAAATTGCGACTCAGAAATCGGTTTTCTCGAGGGCTGAGGCCTTTGGTTTCCTGAGTACCATTTATCTGAGAGACGAATTCAATGTTCCGATGGCTCTGAAGTTTGCCACCCAGTTACACATCCTTTATCCCGACAATTGGCTCTACGGCATCATCTATGCAGAATGTCTGCTGGAGTCACGGAAAACAGAGGCTGCTGAAGAAATTATAGAGCGCCTTCTGGCACGCTCCGAAATGGCTTCTCTTTTGGGGGGATATTACCTCAAAGGCCTTTCTGATACTAAGAAAGGCAATCCCGATGCAGCCAAATGGGCTTTTCAGAAGGCCCTGCAATATGCCAAAAGCAAAGACCGGCCCACAAAAGGCTATGTGAGTTTGTGCTATCTTGAGATGGGTAAAATCGCCCATGAAGAAGGCAAAAGGGATTGGGCCAGAAAATATTTCAAACTGGCCCTCGAAAATTCATCCTTTAGAAAAGTAAAAACCGAAATCAGCAAGCTGGGGTATTAGGCTTTGGTAAAAAAAACCTGAGACTCCAGATCGTGCATATACAGTTTACCGGACAGGGTGAGGTCTATGAGGATTTTATAGGCCCGTCTTTTGGAAACATTGATGAGCTTGGCATAATCTTTCAGGGTAATCCGTCTTTTTTTATCCAGAAATCCGAACAGTGCTTTCTCATTGTTGGAAACCGGGGTTTTTCGGAGCGAGTCTCTCCCCTCTTTTTCCATTTGCAAAGCCCTGGCTACCAATGGAGAAGCTATCACACATTGATCTGAGGACCGGACATAAAGCTGCCAATCCTCATCTCTGGACAGGGCATAATGCGGTTTCAGACTGCTTTCTTCCACCTGGCCGACAACCACCGTTTTTCCGAAAATTTCTTCATCTCTTATCTCCAGTTTTACAGGAGGCTTGCAATAAAAACCGGCAGCCTGCTCCAGCATATAGTGTTCTTCTTCGGGTTGATTTACGCCAATGACAAAGCCATTGTCCTGAACCCCGACCAAAATGAGACCTCCCCTTGAATTGGCAAAGGATACGAGGGTTTTGGCAACCTTCTCAAGCTGTGAAAGTGTTTTTTTGAATTCAACCTGCGATCCTTCGCCGGAGCGAATGATTTCTTTCAGGGAAGAGGCCATGTTTTCTGCCTTCAAAAAAGTTTTTCAAAAGTAGAGATAAAAAGCAAAATGGCAACCAATCCTTTGTAGTAATTTGCACTGGAAAACAGGAAAAATGAAATATCTCAGGATTGGATTTGCCGGATCGGGCAATGTGGCCTGGCATCTGGCGCAGGATCTGGAAAAAGCCGGTCATTTTGTTCCGGTGATTTACAGCCGCAATCAGGAAAATGCTATGATTCTTGCAGCTCAGTTGTATGATACACAGGTGGCCACCAGTCTTGATTTTTCCGAATGGCCTCTCGACCTGCTCATTGTGGCCGTACAGGACGATGCCCTGAGCATGGTGGCAGAAATGCTGGTGGTACAGGAAAACACCATAGTGGTGCACACTTCAGGAAGTCTGCCCATGGAAGCACTGGATATGCTTGGCGATGATTATGGTGTATTGTACCCGCTTCAGACCTTTACCAAAGAAAAGGGCATAGATCTGAGCGACACCCCTTTTTGTATTGAAGCAGTAAACACAAGGGTACACGAAACCCTGTTTTCGGTGGCCAAATCACTCAGCAATAAGGTTGTGGTTCTGGATTCGGAGCAAAGAAAGGCCCTACACATGGCGGCGGTGTTTGCCAATAATTTCAGTAACCATATGCTCTTCTGGGCCAAAAACATTGCCGACGCCGGAGGTCTGGACTTTCAACTGCTGAAACCATTGGCAAGGGAAACCATTGAAAAGGCTTTCTTTATGATGCCGGAACTGGCCCAGACCGGCCCTGCCAGGCGGGGAGATGTGAAAACCATGGAAAGCCATATGGCCATGCTGGAAAACAATCCCGAATTGAAAGCCTTGTATAAAACGCTCTCTTTCAGCATCAGGCAGAATTCCTGAGCTTATGCAGGCTTCGGCCGGCCTGCCGGATTCAGACTCAATAACCGTATTTTCTGCAAAAACGATCTACCATAGGCTTGGCCTCCTCCATGCCCATGGTGAGCGACTGGTCCAGGTCGAAGCAGGCTGCAGCAGAATCGCCGAGAGCAAGGCGGGCAGAACCTCGGTAAAAGAAAAGCCTTTTGTCGCTTCTATCGAGTTTGGCACTCAGGTCAAACTCCTTTACAGCGGAAGCAAACCGCTTGAGGCGATACAGCATCAGGGCTTTTCCAAACCTTGCGCCATAAGATCCCGGCCGGATGCTGAGGCTGGAGTCGAAGTAAGATAGGGCCTTGCCGGGTTGGTTGAACAGGTAAGCATGCATCTCGGCCAGTGCAAAATAGGCCGTATCGCAGCGGGGATTTACACGGCGGGCCATTTCAAAATCAGCCACGGACTTCTGAATGCTATCGCAGCGGAAGTAAACCATCGCACGCTCCAGATATACCCCTGAAGAAGGATTTTCTATAAAACGGATGGCCAGATTGAGATCAAAAAGCAATATTTTCGGATTGGCATTCAGGGCTTTGCGAGAAAGATAGCGGGCATAATAAGCCTCGCCGTATTCATCATCAAACAGCAGGGCAGCATTGAAATCGCCCCGCTCCAAATGGTCTTTGGCTGTAATGTGGTTCATTATTTGTCCCAGCCAGAGTAAAATCATAACCAAAGTGCCAATCGCAAAAAGGGTAATGGCAATTGTATGGGGGCCGAGCTTTTCCTTTTTCGGGGGTCCGGTAAATTCGCGGTAAGCCTCCCGGGCGGGCCGTCGCATCCGGTAGGCTTCGTCTTCCCGCTGCCTGGTGGTTTTGGGCTGCCGTGACTGGGGACCAAATCCCTCCGGAGTATCCTTCCGGGTAGCCAGCCTGAAGGATAGTTTCAGGTCATACAAGTCCTTTTTTCGGGGGTCTGAAAGGGTTTGGTAGGCCTCTAGCAGCAGTTTAAATTTTTCTTCGCTGTCTTTTGATCCCTGATTCACATCGGGATGATATTGCAGAGCCAGTTTTTTATAGGCCGACCGTATTTCTTCCTGACTTGCCCTTGGAGGAACACCCAGAATGGAGTAGTAGTTATCTTTCAAATTGAATGGCGGCCGGAGAAGGTAAAGGTATGGTTTTTATGTAATGGGTCAAACTCCGGCCAAACCAAATCTTTTTCCCGGAAGTGATTTTACCAGTCCCTCAAATTCAAGATTCAAGAGCAAAGAAGCAAGCTGATTTACCGGAATCTGAGTTTTCCATGAAATTTCATCCATGAGCATATCCCCCTGATTGTCCAATAGTTCTAGCACTTTCCTGGCATCGGGGTCCGGGTGTTCGGGCCTCATTTTCCATTTTACTTTTGCCGATGCAGTACCTGTCTCCCAGCCCATGCTTTCTGCAAGTTCGGTTCCCGTCATACAGATCTGGGCAATATTTTTCCGAATCAGGGCATTGCAGCCTGATGATGATTTCTGGTTCACATTTCCGGGCAGGGCAAAAACATCGCGGTTGTAGTCCAGACCGAGTCTTGCCGTAATGAGGGCACCGCCTTTTTCCATGGCTTCCACCACAAAAATCGCATCTGAGAGTCCTGCAATGATGCGGTTTCGGGCCGGAAAACGATGGGCATCGGGCTTGGTTCGGGTAGGATTTTCGGTGACAATTCCGCCATTGGCCTGCATCTGGGCTGCGGTGGTTTTGTGCACGGAAGGATATATATAATCTACGCCCGTGGCCATCACACCCCAGGTTTCGAGCCCATGCTGAAGGGCAAGTTTGTGGGCATAAATGTCTATTCCATAAGCCAGACCACTCACGATTACGGGCTTAAAGGCTTCGATTTCAGAAAAAAATGTATCCAAAGCCTGTTTGCCATAGGCTGTAGCCTGCCGGGTACCCACAATGGCCAGCGTCCTGAGATTATTCCAGTGGAAATGTCCTTTAAAAAACAAAATTGGCGGGGCATCAGGAATTTGCTTCAGCCGGGCGGGATACTCCGCCTCCAGATAGTGGACCATCCGTCCTTCCTCCTTTTCAAGATTTTTCAGTTCGGCCCGGGCCAGTTGCAATACAGATTCCTTCTCAGAATGAAGATTATTGATAAAATATGGCCCAACTCCGGGAATTTTCTCCAAAACCCTTCTGGACGCAAAAAACGCTGCCTCTGGAGACCCTGTGTAGGCCACAAGCTGCTTGATTCCCAGTGTTCCGACACCGGAAACATAGGAGAGCGCCAAGAGATAGAGCGAATCGGGATTCGGGTCTGATGAAAGCATAAATTCTTTGCAAACTAAGGCCTGCAGGTTGTCTTTGGCAACGGATTTGTTTACAATTTTGCGAAAAATGGAAGGCATTATACCCCACCTGAGTCTGAAGGATATTCCCGTTGAGACCTGGATATGCAGCGAAGCCGAACAAAACCAGCTGGATATCAGTGTTTTGAGGCTTGATTTGGTGCATCCCTGGATTCAGGGAAACAAATGGTTCAAGCTTCTGCCATTTGCAGAAAAATGCCTTGACCTGAATATGGAAGGTTTTGTTTCCATGGGCGGGCCATTTTCCAATCATCTGATTGCCCTGTCCTGTGCGGCCTTCGAACTGGGCAAAAGGTCAGTATTTTTTATCAGGGGCGGAGAAACAGAATGGGCAGATAATCCGGCCATCGGAAGGATGAAAGCATGGGGAGCCGATATCCGGCCGCTGGACCGCAAACTCTTCCGGGATCTCCATCAGCAGGGTCCGGACACCCGCTTATTGGCCGGTCTTGAAAATTTTCTTTGGGTTCCCATGGGCGCATCCTCACCCGGTTATGCATCGGCGCTGCATGATCTGGGTCAGCATATTTCCCAAACCATACCTTTTGACTGGCTTGCCTTACCGGCAGCCACCGGAGGAACTGCCGCAGGAATTGCCTCTGGTTTGGCAGCCGGAAAAAAAATGCTGGTGACCGAAGTATTAAAAAGTCAGGGTAGTCTGGAAACTGAATTCCGCAAATCGGGACAACAGCTGCCCGAAACCGAATGGATAACAGAGTATCATTTTGGCGGATATGCCAAGACAAACCCGGAACTGAAACGGTTTTGCAGGCAGATAAATACTGCTCAGTCCTTTGCAATCGAGCCCATTTATTCAGGAAAATGCTTTTTTGCCGTGTCAGATTTGGCGCAAAAAGGTCATTTTGAAAAGGAAAAACGGATTTTGATTTTACACACAGGCGGGATTTTCCCTTGGAATAACGAAATATCGGGATGAAAAATTAAAATTTCCCGATTTTTTAAAATTTATCTTTCTTATTTACTCGTGTCAGAAATTGGCCCATTACCATGTAAAGCAGAAAAAAGTACCCCTCCATATTTGGCCCGTGGTTTTCGGATAATGCAACGACGGAACTTCCGTTTCTAAGTTGACATTATTGAAAAAGGTTTAGTTAATTATGTAAAAAAGGTTTTCCCTATGGGAAAGCCTTTTTTTACTTCAAGACCCAGGGCATGAACAGGGCCAAATCAAACCTTTTGATTTGCTTTGCACCCGGCATTCCGGTTTTGGTCCGGGCTCGCTCCCCATGAAAAAGATTCTCAACTTTCTCATTTTCATTATTTTTTTAACCCAATCCATGGACATTGTCGCCAATCTGAAACTGGGTGGTTTCAATGTCCGGCTTTGCTATCTGGCTGCTTTTGCCTTTGTTTTCCTTTTTATTGTATCCCACAAAAATGGTTTTAATATCCGGTTTCTAGGGAAAGGATTTTTTCTGGTCTGGGTTTGTTTTCTGATTGCCTTTGCCGGCAATACCCAGCTGCTATCGCGGAATATCGGATACCTCATGTGGCTGGCCTTCAATGTTTTGATGATGTGGGCCATTTACCATTACAGTTCATTTCATTCTCCTGAAAATGTAATGCGGGTTTACATCACCACATCTTTTATCATGGCCTGCTACGGCATTGCCCAATTTGTTCTCAGCGGTTTCGGGCTTAACCTTTTTGTCACCATGTGGTGGAAACCGGGGATTCTGCCCAGGGTGAACGCCCTCAGCTATGAGCCGAGCTATTTTGCCTCTTACCTGCTCATTGCCTTTGTATTCCTGTATTTTGCTTCGAGAAGAAAGCTGTTTTTATTCAAACCCGGAACCCAATGGCTCATGCTTGGCAGCATTATTCTGGCAATATTGCTAAGCACCAGTCGGATGGGCATATTGTTTATGGTTTCTATTCTGGTGTTTGATTACCTGAAGATGCTGTTTTATTCCGCCATAAGGCTGAAAATTTCCAGAATCAATCTGCTGGTAACCTCCGTTTTTCTGGCCGGCTTGTTTGCGGTGTTTGTGGCTGCACTTGGCAATGAAGAATCGCGGCACCGCTACCTGGCTGGCACCGGCTTGGATGCCACATCGGGCAGCCACTCGAAGGATACCCGGTTGATGCAGATGAACAACACCCTGTCCGTTTTTCTGAAAAGTCCATGGATAGGATACTCACTGGGAGGAATTGCACCGGCGATTGCGGAGTACTATAGAGTGAGAACTACCGACCAGAAAAGGGCAAAAGAATACGAGGGACTCAATATTTTTCTTGAGGTGCTTGCAGCTTCCGGTATCGTGGGATTTTTGTTTTTTGCCGGCTGGCTGATTGTCTATTTCCGCTGTCAGAATGGAATGGCCGGGCTTCTCAGGGAAAACGGATATACACAGGATGCCCTGCTGCTGGATTGCCTGAAATATGCCCTCATCACCGAACTCCTCATTCTCATGATGAGCCAGAATATCCTCAGACCCTATCTCTGGATGGTATTTGGACTGGGCAATGCATTATATTTTCGCTACAAGGATTTGATATTCAAAAGAGAGGCAGCTACATTGCAGCAATAAATGACAGTGGTAAGCGATAACCGAAAGCAGGATTTAGAAGAACTCAAAGACCTGAAAATTGCCATTGTTCACGAATGGCTGGTGAATTTTGCAGGATCGGAAAGAGTGGTTGAGCAAATGCTTGAGCTCTTTCCCCGGGCCGATGTATTTTCTCTGGTAGATTTTCTGCCTGAATCGGGCAGGCAGTTTATTAAGGACAAAAAAGTGCATACCTCCTTCATCCAAAAGCTGCCCTTTGCCAGAAAGCACTTCAGAAATTACTTTTTTCTTTTTCCTCTTGCTGTAGAGGGCCACGACCTGCGGGGCTACGACCTGATTCTTTCCAGTTCTCATATGGTATCCAAGGGTGCCATCATCAATCAGAACCAGCTCCATCTTTCGTATTGCCACAGCCCCTGCCGCTATGCCTGGGACTTGTATCATCAATATCTGGAGGAAGCAGGACTAAGCCGGGGATTGAAAGGTTTTCTGGCGCAATGGTTTTTACATAAACTTCGCATCTGGGACCAGATCAGTACGCCAAGGGTGCACCATTTCATGGCCAACTCCCGGTACATAGCCCGCCGGATTGCCCATGTGTACAGAAGGGAGGCAGAGGTGGTTTATCCCCCGGTAGATGTGCAGCGCTTTGCACCGGTAGAAGAGCGCGACGATTATTATCTGGCTGCAAGCCGGCTTGTGCCTTACAAGAAAATGGACCTGATTGCCGAGGCCTTTGCCAGCATGCCCGATAAGAAACTTATACTTCTGGGCTCGGGGCGTGCTGCCGAAGAAGCAAGGGTAAAAAAATGGCTGCGACCCAATATCGAATTCAGGAAGGAGGCCGAAGCAGCAGAGTTTCTGAAACTTATGTCGAGAGCCAGGGCCTTTGTTTTTGCAGCAGAGGAAGATTTTGGCATCACCATGGCCGAAGCACAGGCCTGCGGAACGCCCGTGATTGCCTTCGCCAAAGGCGGGGCAGCCGAAATCATCTCCGACGGGGAGACAGGCATACTTTTTTCTGAGCAAAGTGCCGAAAGCCTGAAAATAGCAGTAGAAAAATTTGAAAAAGACGGCATTTCAGGCAACGCAGAGTCCATTTCAGAATCTGCAAAGCGTTTTTCCAAACTGGCTTTCCGGGACAATCTGGTGAAATCTGTGGCCGCAAAATGGAGGGAGTTCAAAGCCTGAAAACCGGAGTCGTCCGCCTGACCGGACAAATTGCCCTGATTGCTCTTCTGGCCTGGACAGCGGCTTTGCCTTTTGCCCAAATTCAGAAAACCCGGTTTACCTCGATTTTCCTGTTTGTTCTGCTCGGTGTTTTCCTGATTCGTTTTGCTTTTGAAGGTTCTTTCCGCACCATACCGGCCGGGCACCGCCGGATTGCCCTTGTTTTGATTCTTTTTGCCTTGATTCCGGCTATTGATTTTTTCAGATGGCCATCAGCCAAAGCAGGAGAAGAGGCCATTCTGCTCCGGCTTCCCTTTGTAGTGGTGCCATTTCTGGTAGTTCAATTCGAAAAAAACTGGCACTACAACTGGCGAAAGACGGCCATTCTGGTCCTCCTCGGCTCTTTTCTGTTTTGCATGCTCCTGATGGTATCCCAGGGAATTGACAGGGTATATCTGGCGGCAAGGACCGATGTAAAAACCGGCATTCATTTTATTTTGCACAGACCCTATACGGGCATGGTCTCCGGCATTTTTTTCTGGCTGGCCATGGGGCTGTTCTGGCCTTCGCGGTGGGTTTGGATTTTGTTTTCGGCCCTGCTTTTCGGTGGGCTTCAGTTTCTGGTTCTCAGCAAGTTTTCTCTGATTGCCTGCCTGGGAAGCTTCCTGATTTTCTGGTATTTTTCATATCCTGCCCATTCGCCCGGAAGAAAATGGCTGCTTTCTGTATTTCTGCTTAGCGGACTCATTCTGGGTTATAAAATTTCCAATACCCAGGCATTCAGAGAATTTATTTCTACAGGGGGAATAGATTTCCAAACCTTGTCCAAAACCTATGCCAACAGCATCAACACGCGCTCACAACTCTGGCAAGGCAGTGCAGATCTGCTGGCAAAAGACCACAACTGGATTTTTGGCCTTGGCACCGGAAATTTTCAGAAAAAGCTGGACCTTGAGGTAGGCAAATACGGTGATTATCTCCCATCACAGCACCTGAATCCCCATAATATTTTCCTGTACTACTGGCTTCAGTATGGTCTGGCAGGCCTTATTCTGTTGATTGTCTTTTTCAGAATCTGGATTGCCGAAGCTGCAAAAACCGGCAAAAGAAATCTGCCCTATCTTGCTGCTTTCATGCTCCTTTGCTGCCAGACCGAAATTTTTCTGGACCGGGAACTCGGCATTCAACTTTTTGTGTGGATGGCTGTAGTTTTGTTTTGGGATAGGCCGGCCTTTTCACCTGCATCTGAGCCTCCTTTTTTACAATCCTAAGCCGGTATGGGCACTGTTCTGTTTTACTCTTTGCCCCAGCTGCTGCCGCTGCTGATTTTTTTTCTGCTCATGAGGAGGGAGAAACTGAAAACCGGCCTTTCGGCATGGCTGGTTATTTTCCTCTATCTTACTTACAACCTGCTTGTTCCGGTTGTAGATTTCCTCAGTTTTACCCATTCTTTTTTGGGCTATACCTATCCCCTTTCAGAAGTCCTTCAGCCTGAAATGACCCGGGTTTATGCACTGGGATGGTGTGCTTTTCTGGCGGGCTACTTCCTTTTGGCCAGGCTCAGGCATCGGAGAATGCCAGAGCCTGAAAATGAAGCAGATGGCCGGTACTTTCCCGTGATCCTGACAGGTATCCAGATACTGGTCTGGGCCCTGATTTTTATGAATTACCACCTTTCGGGAATTGACTTGCTTCAGATTCTGAATCCTGAAAACCGGGAAGAAAGCAACATCCTGTTCAGTGCCAATTGGGCCATTCCGGGATTGGATCTGCTGAGCAATTGTCTGCCGGTGTGCCTTTATCTGCAATGGCGCTTTTCTCGAAAATGGTATGCCGGCTGGATGTTTTTGTTTATAATATGGCTGATATTAAGTCTTTTATCAGGATGGCGGTACCGTATCATTCTGTTTTTTCTGTTTATGGTTCTGCATCAGCTCCGGTTTCATACATGGAAAATCCAGCACCTATCACTGATATTTTTTGCCGGGCTGCTTATTTTTTCATGGCTCACTCTCAACAGGATGGCCATTGCCAAAAGGCAGTTTGATCTGATTACCTTCGACCTCAGCCGCTTCGACATGGGTATCTTCACCAACGAGTTTTCGAACAGCCGTACCTTCAGGGCAACCCTGATTTATTTGAAAAATCATCCTGAAAGTCAATCTGATGGCCTATCCTGGTTCCGCTTTCTGGGCAATAAGTTCAAGCCCAAAAACAGTTTTCCGGACCGGGTCCGACCAAAACCCTGGATTCTGGAGGTAACCAAAGCCTGGATTCCTCCGGGCTGGCCATGGAATCCCAATCCGGCCGTTACCCAGATGGAAGAATTTTTTCTGACCTTTGGCTACAGCGGTATTTTGCTGGGAATGTTGCTGCTCGGTTTCTGGACTTTCTTTCTGGACATTCCGGTGCAAAATTCTGTTATTCAATGTTTTAAGATTGTCTGTATGGCATTGCTTTTTCAATGGACTACCCGGGGATTTTTCCTTTATCAGGTTCAGATTTCCGCGGTTTGTATTTTTCCCCTTGCGGTATTGTACATAATGAAACCATATTTGCCCCATGGCAGCGCCCGAAACAAGGCTTGACCAATTCGACAACTCCTGGTACAATCCGGGAGCAGGTCCGGTAAAAAGAACCCTCTGGTATTTTTGCAATGCCCTGATTTTTAAATCATACCTGTTGCCCATCTCAGGTATCAAGGTGTTTTTTCTCCGGCTTTTCGGGGCTTCGGTAGGCAAAGGGGTAGTCATCAAACCGAATGTAAACATCAAGTATCCCTGGAAACTTGAAATCGGCAATTATTCCTGGATAGGTGAAGAAGTCTGGATCGACAATCTGGCTCCGGTAAAAATCGGGGCACATTGCTGCATTTCGCAAGGCGCACTGCTGCTTTGCGGCAACCACGACTACAGCAAGCCGGGATTTGATCTGATAACCCGTGAAATCCATCTGGAAGATGGAGTCTGGATTGGGGCAAAATGTCTGGTTTGTCCGGGAACCCGGGCCGGTGCCCAAGCGGTACTCGCAGCCGGTTCGGTAGCAAAAGGTACCCTTGAGCCGGCAGGCATCTATCAGGGAAATCCTGCTGTAAAAATCAAGGAAAGAATCTTTAAAGCAGAAGGGAATTGAGCGGATTGAAGCCGTTTTTTACCATCATCACGGTATGCTACAACAATGGCAAAACCATCAGGCAAACCATTGAATCGGTTTTGAATCAGTCTTTTACCGATTTCGAATACCGGATAATCGACGGGCAGTCCACAGACGAAAGCATAGAAATTATCCGCTCGTTCGGCAACCAGATTTCATGGATTTCAGAGGCAGATTCAGGTATTTATGATGCCATGAACAAGGGAATATCCCTGGCCCGCGGAGAGTATATTGCCTTTTTGAATGCCGACGATTTTTACGCCGGACCCGATGTATTGCAGGCAGTTTATGAAACGCTGCAGCAGAATCCGCATGCCCGGGCTGCCTACGGAGACCTGGCCTATGTAAACGGGGAGGATACCGGCAAAATGGTTCGGTACTGGAAATCGGGTACCTATACCCTGAATTCTTTTTTATGGGGCTGGATGCCTCCCCACCCGACTTTTTTTCTCAGCCGGGAGGCATTCGGTACTTTCGGGTCTTTTAGAAATGAAGACCTCAGAAGTGCTGCAGATTATGAACTGATCCTGAGGATGTTGTATAAGCATCAACTGCCGGCTGGCTATTGCAGGAAACTGCTGGTGATGATGCGTACGGGAGGCATAAGCAACCAATCCTGGGGCAACCGCCTGCGGGGCAACCGCGAAGACCGGCTGGCATGGAATTTAAACCAAATCAGGCCCCGTTGGTTTACCTTCTTTGCAAAGCCTTTACGAAAAATTATTCAATATTTTCAAAGGCCCTGATGTAAGCATAATAAAATGAAAATATACACCAAAACTGGCGACGGCGGAAAAACATCCCTGGTGGAAGGCACCCGGATTTCAAAATCAGAACTGAGAATAGAGGCCTACGGAACGGTAGATGAACTCAATGCTTTTCTCGGGCTCTTGGCCGACCACGATGTAAGCAAAAAAAGGTACCAATTTTTGAAAGACATTCAGGATCAGTTGTTTGTGATTGGAGCAAACCTGGCAAGCGATCCTTCGAAGAGGGCCGAAAGGGTGCCACCTGTGGAAACCGAAAACATACTGGCACTGGAAAAATCCATGGATGAAATGGATGCCGAAATGCCCGAATTGCGTCATTTTGTGTTGCCGGGGGGGCATGTGGCCGTCAGTCTGGCGCATGTGTGCAGAACGGTTTGCCGCAGGGCCGAGAGAGCGGTGGTCCGGCTTTCGGAAACCGATGAGGTTCCCGATTTGGTTTGCACCTACCTGAACCGCCTTTCCGATTACTTTTTTGTTCTGAGCCGAAAAATGTGCCAGGAATTGGAAGTAGAAGAGGTAAAGTGGATTCCTAAAAAACCCTGACATTTAAAATTATATTTGTCTGATGGCAGGAAAATAGAAGAAATTCCAAATTTTCTATTGAGGGTTCAAATTTTTTATTTCGAAAATTTTGTCTTCACCCAAATTCCTGATTGTCAGCTCACCTGAATCCGAATCCGATTTTTCATTTTCCCTATCATTTAAAATTAAAAAACATGCGCTCGAAACCGGTTTTTGGAAATCACAATCCAAAGACCTTATTTTGGGATTATTCTTTATCATCATTCAATGGTTGAAACTATCTCCTTTCCGGTAACCAAAGTAGCCCATTCCCACCTCCAAGAGGTTGATTTTGAGAATCTTAAGTTTGGTGCTAATTTCAGCGACCACATGTTTGTGGTGGATTACCAGGATGGCAAATGGGGACAGGGAAAGATTGAACCATACGGCAATTGGTCGTTTGCCCCTTCTATGGCAGCGCTGCACTATGGACAAGCCATATTTGAAGGACAAAAAGCCTACCGGACACCGGAAGGAAGCATTCAGATTTTCCGGCCTTACGCCAATTTTGAGCGCTTCAATCATTCTGCCGTGCGCATGAGCATGCCCGAAGTCCCTGAACAATTGTTTATAGGCGGCATGCTGCAATTGATAGCACTCGATCAGGAATGGGTACCGGAAAAGGAAGGCAGTTCTTTGTATATCAGGCCTTTCATGATTTCTACGGATGAGTTTCTCGGAGTAAGAACCGCCGAAAACTACCGATTTGCCATCATTTGTTCTCCTGTAGGCAAATACTACAGCGAGCCTATCAAAGTAAAAGTAGAAAAAGAATTCAGCCGGGTTGCCGAAGGTGGAATCGGAAATGCCAAAGCTGCAGGAAATTATGGTGCTTCTCTATATCCCACCAAACTCGCCAATCAGCAGGGCTTCCATCAGCTTTTATGGACAGACGCTGCCACACATTCCTTTTTTGAAGAATCGGGCACCATGAATGTGATGTTCCTGATGGGCAATACCCTCATTACACCCAGCATTGGTTCTACCATTCTAAAGGGTGTTACCCGCGACTCGGTACTCACCCTTGCCAGAGAAAGAGGCGTTCATGTAGAAGAGCGCAGGGTTTCAGTAGAAGAAATCATAGAAGCCCTGAAGGCAGGAAAACTGGATGAGGCCTTCGGTGTAGGAACTGCAGCCACCATCGCACCCATTGCCCTCATACACAACGACGGCATTGATTATCCTCTCAAACCGGTGGAACAAAGACCTTTTGCCACCGACATTCTGAAAGAACTGAATGCCATCCGCTCAGGAGAAGTAGAAGACCGCTTCGGATGGATGGTGAAGGTAAATCATTGACATCACCTTTTCAGGACAAACAAAAAAAGCGGCCCGAAAAGACCGCTTTTTTTGTTTGCTCCACACCCGGCAATCAAAGCAAATCGGTAATGGCTAAATAAATTGATAACATTCTCAAAAAGTAAAGGTCACTTCGAACCTTCATTTAAATCCAAGATTCAGCATCAGAAATTGTCATGATCTTTATTTCTTGATTATAAGATTGTTTCTATTGCGTTACACTAAGAATTAAACTGACAATTTGACTCAAATTCAGGAACTTACATTTTAATTATATCC
>JBIKMV010000052.1:0-14792 GCA_044359055.1 Catalimonadaceae bacterium | reverse complement strand
TGGAAGAAGCCAAAAACCAGCTCAAAACTCAAGCCGCTGCCTGATTCAGGAAAACATGACTGAACCGGCGGCTTCTTTCAGGCACAATTTACAGGACTACGAATCTGTTTGCCGCAATTTTTCATGGGAAAAAGAAGCCGCTTTCCTTTATGGAATGCAGGGTGGCCGGGGCCTGAATATTGCCTTTGAGGCCGTGGACAGACATGTGCTTGACGGAAACGGGCACATAACCGCCCTTCGAATGATCCGGAAAGACAGGAGCTTTGAGGATTTCAGCTACGAAAGACTTAAAGACCTGAGCGCCCGCTTTGCTCATGTCATTTCAGGACTGGGGATTAAGAAAGAGGATGTCGTATTTTCCCTGCTCGGGCGGGTGCCGGAACTTTATATTTCGGTTTTGGGCAGCCTGAAGACCGGTGCCGTTTTTTGTCCCTTGTTTTCGGTATTCGGTCCTGAACCGATTTTTCAAAGACTGAGCAAGGGAAATGGCCGGATTCTGGTAACCAATACCGCTCAGTTTGAAAAAAAAGTAGTACCTAACCTTGAAAGACTGCCCCATCTGGACAGGATTCTCCTTACCGATTCAGCTTCGCATCATTCAGACAGAATTTTATCGCTGCCCCTGCTGATGAAAGAGACCTCTCCCCTGTTCGATATCGCAGATACACAGCCCGAAGACCCCGCTTTACTCCACTTTACCAGTGGCACCACCGGAATGCCGAAAGGCGCCTTGCATGTGCACAAAGCTGCACTTACTCATTATATAACCGGAAAATATGTGCTGGATTTTCACCCCGGAGATGTATTCTGGTGTACAGCCGACCCCGGCTGGGTTACCGGCACCTCATACGGCATCATTTCACCCCTTCTGCATGGCGTTACCAATCTTTGCGATGAAGAAGAATTTGATGCAATGCGCTGGTATTCCATTTTGGAAGAACACAAGGTAAACATTTGGTATACAGCACCTACAGCAATAAGGCGATTGATGCGGCTGGATATTGATCCGAAACGAAAATTTGATCTCAGCCGGCTCCGGCAAATCCTTTCAGTAGGCGAACCCCTACATGCCGGGGCCGTTATCTGGGGAGAAAAGACCTTTGGCTTTCCTGTTCTCGACAATTGGTGGCAAACCGAAACCGGGGGAATCATGATTGCCAATTTTCCTTCCCTGCCGGTAAAGCCGGGTTCTATGGGAAAACCTGTTCCGGGTATTGAGGCGGCCATCGGTGAGCTGCATGAAACCGGCATCCGGATATTGAATGAAGCAGATGCCCAGGGTCAGCTGGTTTTGAAAACCGGTTTTCCATCCCAATTCAGGGCGTATATCCATGAAGAGGAGCGATACAGCAAATGCTTCCTAGATGGCTGGTATATCAGCGGAGACTTGGCCAGAAGGGATGCCGACGGATATTTCTGGTTTGTTGGCCGGGCAGACGACATCATCAAAACATCGGGCCACATGGTGGGACCTTTTGAGGTGGAAAGTTGCCTTATGGCGCACCCCGCCGTGGCTGAAGCCGCCGTTATCGGCAAACCGGATGCCCTCATTGGCGAATTGGTAAAAGCTTTTGTTGTGCTCAAAGCCGGTGAATCAGAGAATGACGCTCTGAGAATGGACATTTTGGCTTTTGCCAGAAAAAAACTTGGTCCTGCCGTTGCTCCCAAAGAAATTCAGTTTTCGGCCAGCCTGCCCAAAACCAGAAGTGGAAAAATACTTCGAAGGCTCTTGAAAGCCCGGGAACTGGGGCTGCCGGAAGGCGATCTTTCCACCCTTGAAAACCCCTGAAATGAAAAAATATGCAAACCAGTGAAGAAAAAACAACGCTTCCGGAAAGCAAACTGAGAGACCTGCTTTTTCTGATGATGCGCATCAGGCGGTTTGAAGAAAAAGCAGCTGAAATGTACACCCTCTCAAAGATCAGGGGATTTCTTCATCTCTACATTGGTGAAGAGGCTGTAGCTGCCGGCATTATCTCACAGCTGGGACCTGAAGACAGCATTTTCTCCACCTACAGGGAACATGGTCATGCCCTGGCCAGAGGCCTCTCGTCCAGAAGCATTATGGCTGAAATGTATGGCATGAGCGAAGGCTGCAGCAAAGGCCGGGGCGGGTCCATGCACCTGTTCGATGCAGAAAAAAAATTTTACGGAGGAAATGCAATAGTAGCAGGACATCTCCCGATGGCAGCCGGAATGGCCCTGGCAAGTAAAAAACAAGGCAAAACGAATATTACCGTCTGTTTTTTCGGAGAAGGTGCCCTGGCAGAAGGCGAATTTCATGAAACCATGAATCTGGCTGCTCTATGGCAGGTACCCCTGCTGATGGTATGCGAAAACAACCGCTATGCCATGGGAACAGCACTTCAATTCAGCCATGCCAATCAGAATCTGGAATCCAGAGGAAAATCCTACGGCATAGAGGCCGCCACTGTGGATGGTATGGATGTGGTAAAAGTGTGGGAAGCAACCAAAAAAGCCCTTGAATATATCAGAACCACAGGCAAACCCTTTTTTCTGGTATGCAATACCTTTCGATTCAGGGCGCACTCCATGTTTGATTCCGAATTGTACAGGGAAAAATCAGAAGTGGAAGCCTGGAAAAAATCGGATCCTGTGGCAGGTTTGCTCAAAAAACTGCAGGGTCATTTTCAATTTTCTGAAGCTGACCTGAAAGAACTGGAATCTGCCTGTGAAAAAGAAGTCAAAGAGGCGGTGGATTTTGCAGAAGCCGGAAGCCCAGAATCGCCGGAAAGTCTCCTTCAATATGTGTATTCAGAAAACCTTCTGGTGCCAAATCAGAAGAATACCTGAGAAATGCAAACATTCATCAATCCATTTATTAAGCAAAAACCATGGAAATAGCCGAATTGTGCCAGAGTTGCGGGATGCCCATCAGTGCAGAAGAACACCGCGGAACCGAAAAAAATGGCTCAGGAAGCAGCCTTTACTGCAAATACTGCTTTCAGGACGGAGAATTAACCCGCCCGGGAATCAGTTTTGAAGAAATGGAAAAATGGGTTCGGGAAAGGCTGGAAGAATCCGGGGCAAATGACTCCCTCATCTGGGAATCCATTGGAAATTTAACCCGGCTGAAACGCTGGCATACCGATCCGCATATTTTGTAATTGTATCAAAACCAATCCATTGAAACAAATATGGCAAGCATGACCTACCGGGAAGCACTGAAGCAGGGACTGAGGTCGGCCCTTCAATCCGACTCCCGGGTATTTTTGATGGGGGAAGATGTAGGCAGGTATGGAGGGGCATTTGCCGTAAGCAAAGGACTTCTGGAAGAATTCGGTCTGGACCGCATCATGGATGTTCCGCTCTCCGAATCCGGCTTTACCGGAGCTGGCATCGGTGCTGCCATGGGCGGCATGAGGCCCATTGTGGAAATTATGACCGTCAATTTCAGTCTTCTGGCACTGGATCAGATAATTAACAATGCCGCTACCCTGCTGCATATGTCAGGCGGGCAGATTTCCGTTCCGATTGTAATCCGCATCAGTTGTGGCATTGGCAGGCAGCTTGCCGCACAGCATTCCCATAGCTGGGAACCCATTTTCGCCCATATACCCGGCCTTCGGGTGATATCGGCAGGTACCCACGAAGATGCCAGGTGGATGTTGCAGGCTGCGCTGAAGTGCCCTGACCCTGTAATTTTGATGGAATATACCGGTATGCTGAATGCGGAGGGTGAAGTTCCGGATTTTCCATTGGAGCCCGATTTGGGAAAGGCAGTGATCAGAAAGGAAGGCAGGGATCTAAGCCTCATAACCTATGGCAGCGGGGTTTCAAAAGCTATGGAAGCCGCAGCAGAAATGGCCACTGTGGGCAAACAAGTTGAAGTTTTGGATTTGCGCAGCCTCCGGCCTATCGACGAGGAAAGTGTATTGAAAAGCGTAAGAAAAACCCACCGCGCCCTGATTGTGGAGGATGCTTGGCGTTCACTCAGCATTTCCTCCGAAATATCAGCCAGAATTATGGAAAAGGCATTCTATGACCTGGATGCCCCGGTAGAAAGATTGTGCGGACTGGAAGTACCCATCCCCTACCCCAAACACCTGGAAGATGCCTGCGTACCACAAAAAGATCAGATTGTAAGTCAGATTAAAAAAATGTTGCCCAGATGATGGAATTCAAAATGCCCAGTCTGGGTGCGGATATGGAAGACGGCACCCTGGTAGAATGGAGGAAAAACCCCGGCGATGTGGTTAAGCGCGGGGATATCATTGCGGAAATCGAAACGCAGAAAGGGCTTGTGGAAATTGAGATTTTCGAAAATGGCAAGGTAGAAAAACTATTCCTTCAACCCGGAGACAAGGTAAAGGTGGGCACCACCATTGCCCTCATTGCCCTGACAGAGGGAGAACAAGCCGGGAAAATGGCGGAAAAAGAACCCGAAGCTATGCTGCCTGCTGCCATCGCTGAAGAGCCACAACCGGAAAGAATACGCATATCGCCTCTGGCAAGGAGGCTGGCTGAAGAATCAGGCCTGGACCTCTCCGGCCTGAAAGGAACCGGCGATGGAGGCGAGATTACCCGGGAAGATGTGGAAACCGTATTGGCTGGATTAGCAAGCCGGCAGGAAAAAGCCCGGGAGCCGGGAACCGGCCTGAGAATGGCCATAGCTGCGGCTATGTCCAGATCAAATCGGGAAATCCCGCATTATTATCTGGAAAGTCGCATAGATTTGCGCAATGCCATGAACTGGCTGAAGGAAACCAATGCAGGGCTAAGTCCGAAGGAAAGGCTGTTGCCGGCCGTATTGTTTATCAAAGCGGCAGCTCTTGCCCTCCGCAATTGCCCCGAACTGAATGCCGAATGGCAAAACGGACTGGTCATGAAAAAAGACATCCACATCGGATTTGTAGTTTCTGTAAAGCAGGGAGGCATTGTGGTTCCGGCTGTTCACCATGCCGACAGCAAAAGTCCCCGCGAGCTGATGAATGACCTGAATGATCTCATTATCAGAGCAAAAATTCTGAAACTACGAAGTTCAGAGCTGAGCGATTCTACCTTTACCCTTACCAGCGTGGGGGAAGGCGGTGCCGATACGGTGTACGGTTTGATTTATCCCCCGCAGACCGCCATTCTTGGTCTGGGCCGGATTTCGGAACAAGCCGTAGCTGAAAACGGAATGCTCGATGTGAGACCCTGTGTTTCGGCCACACTGGCCGCAGACCACCGGGCAAGCGACGGCCTCTCCGGCAGTCGTTTCCTTTCACTTTTCAACCAATACCTTCAAAAACCGGAAAACCTGTGAACCGCGATACCTTACAAAAAAAATTGTGCCAACTGCTGAAGCAGGTTGCCCCCGACAGCGAACCTGAGAAACTGCAGGAAAATGATTCCATCCGTGAAGTTCTGGGTCTGGATTCCTTTGATGCGCTGCAATTTATAGTTGCCTTGGATGAGCATCTTGGCGTGGACATTCCGGAAAAAGACTACAATCAAACAACAAGTCTTGCCCTCCTGCTGGATTACCTTGAAAAACGCCTGAACCAGCAATGAAACCCGGGCTGAGTCAAAAGTTTTTCAAGTTGTTGTTTATTGGTATTCAGTTTTAAGTGGATAAAGCAAAAGAAAAAACAAATAAGCCAAAAGTTTTTCAGTCGTAATTAATTGAATTTTAGTGTATTAAACTTAGAACTTTCAACCCGAACCTAAAACCTGAAACTCCCCCTTCCAACCTGAATCCTGAATTCCTTTTTGCATTTTACCTGCTTTGAAACACTATTTTTGCTCCTGATTTTTCACATTATGGTTACAGGAGAGAAAATTGCCCTTATAGGGGCGGGAGGGGCAGCAAGAGACATCCTTTGCCAGTTGGCAGATGCCTGGAAACAGGAGGGGAAAGATTACAGAGGTCATGTGGTATTTACCGAACCCGACCAAATCCATCAGCCGCGGATGCTGATGAACTGTCCCGTGATAGCGCAATCGGCTTTTGATCCCTCAGTCTATCAGGCCGTTCTGGCCATGGGTAACCCGGCAGACAGGGCCAGTGTGCTGACTGAACTCCCCCCGGAAACCCGCTTCGGAACCATTATCCATCCTTCCTGCATCATTTCCGAATGGGTTGAAATCGGCCCGGGTGCCGCCATTTCTGCCGGCTGCATCCTCACCTGCAACATCCGGATCGGTGCCCATTGCCATCTGAACTACAACACCACCATTGCCCACGATTTTGTTGCCGGCGACTTTTTTACAACCGCTCCCTCAGCAAGCGTAAACGGGAACTGTAGCGCCGGCAACCGGGTGTATATCGGATCTCAGGCGGCCCTGCGGCAGGGTGTTTCCCTTGCGGATGATGTGATAATCGGGATGGGCTCCATTGTGCTGAACTCTATTTCCAAACCCGGTACCTATGCTGGAGTTCCTGCTGTGAAAATAGGCTGATTTTTCCGCCTCAGACAGCTTTTTCCACCCATTTTCCTCTTTCTGATGCGGGAAAGGCCCAGGGCGCTCCGTTGTTTTCCAGATTGGCAAACATGGAATTCCAGGAAGCCGGAGCCTGAGTGGCCTCCATGATGGAGTACCTCCTCATTTCCAATATGATATCTAGTGGATTGATCTGAATCGGACAGGCCTCCACGCAAGCATTGCAACTGGTGCAGGCCAGAATTTCCTCCTTTGAAGTATAATCACCCAAAAGTAATTTGCCGTCGCCCCTCCATTCCGGATTTTTATCCATACCCTCCCCTATCTCGGTAATCCTGTCCCGCACATCCATCATGATTTTGCGGGGTGAAAGTGTTTTACCTGTCAGATTGGCCGGGCAAACGGAGGTGCAGCGGCCGCATTCCGAGCAGGAGTAGGCATCCATCAGATGTTTCCAGCTGAGGTCTGTGGCATCTCTGGCACCAAAAGTACCGGCTGCCGGGGCTGTGCCATTGTCCGGTGACAGGCCGAGGGCAATTTTTACCTCGATTGTTACATCGTCCATATTCCGGATTTCACCTTTTTGATTCAACCGGGCATACCAGGTATTCGGAAAAGCCATACCTATATGCAGGTGTTTGCTGTAGGTTACATACAAAGCAAAACCAAGAATACCTGCAATGTGCACCCACCAAAGGGTACGCTCCATAATCACCAGACCCGCAGTGGAAAAGCCATCAAGGAACGGACTCAGCAGGCGGCTTACCACAAAAGCATCGGTCAGGGGATAATGGGCTTCTCCCCTGCTTTGCAGGATGTGGTCCGCAGCATTCATACCCAGAAAAGCAGCCATAAGGATGATTTCAAAAATCAGAATCAGGTTGGCATCCAGGCGGGGAAAGCGGTTCAGGTCGCGTGATTGAAATCGTGCAATTCCGGCAACATTTCTGCGGGCAAGGAAAACCACACAGACACCGGCAACCCCGAGAGCCAGCAATTCAAAAAAATGAATCACTACAGAATAAAATGCTCCGAGTGGCTGCAGGAAAATACGGTGGGTGCCCAGCAATCCATCCAGTACAATTTCGAGCACCTCAATGTTGATCAGAAAAAAACCGGCGTAAATAATCAGGTGCATTACCCCGACCAAAGGCCTGTCAAACATCTTTTTCTGACCCAAAGCCATCCAAAACATATTTCTCCAGCGCTCCGGTTTCCTGTCTGAAATATCAATTTTCCGGCCAAGCCGAATATTTCGAATGATAGTTTTCACTCTCCTGAAAATAAGAAAACCCATGGAAATCAATAAGATGGCAAATAGAATCTGGCTAATCATAGGCTATGCTGAAATAGGCCCGCAACATAAAAATTAAAAAGGATTTGCAGAATGAAAAATGAGCAATACTTTTGCGGGCCCAAATCGGAGGGGATGTAGCTCAGTCGGTAGAGCAAAGGACTGAAAATCCTTGTGTCGTTGGTTCGATTCCAATCGTCCCCACTCCTAAAAAGCCATTGCAACCCGCAGTGGCTTTTTTATTTTCAAATTTTAAAACAAAATCCGGCAGGATTTCCTTTGAACCAATTATGAGAAAATCAACCATCTCCATCGATGTATTGCTCGATACCCAGAACATTCCGGAAGAAATATCCTGGCATGCTTCTGACAATCCGGGTCAGGTAGAGCAAACCAAATCATTTGCCCTTTCTTTCTGGGATGCCGAAAATTCAGCCATCATGCGCATAGATCTTTGGACCAAAGACATGCTGGTGGGTGAGATGAAGCGTTTTTTCCTTCAGTCCCTCGGGGGCATGAACGAAACCCTGAAAAGCGCCACCAACGATCAGGAATGGTTTGATGAAGTGGAGAAAACCATTCAGAAACTGGCCCTGAAACTCCGGGAAGAAGAGGCACAGGATCAAAACTGAGTGTCGAACACCCTTTTCCAAACCCGGACTTTTTTCATGATTTTTAATCTCCGCAGGGAGCATTCTGAAAAAAAATAAATGAGTGAAAGCCTTCTTAGAATCCGGTCCTGATTTCTTTACTTTTGCAAGCCATTTCCGGGCAGCATCCCTGAACTGCACATTGCATCACTCTGACCATGTCTGATTTGCCTGAAATATCCGAAACAGAGATTCAACCGGCCGAATTCGTCTCCGATCACCTGAATTTCATTGAAATTTACGGAGCCCGGGAGCACAACCTGAAAAATCTCACCCTCCGGATTCCGAGAGAGAAACTCACGGTTATCACCGGCATTTCGGGTTCGGGCAAATCTTCTCTCGCTTTCGATACCATCTATGCCGAAGGTCAGCGGCGGTATATGGAAAGTTTTTCGGCCTATGCCCGAAGCTTTCTTGGCGAAATGAAGCGGCCCGAGGTGGAAAAAATCGATGGCCTGAGTCCTGTAATCTCCATTGAACAGAAAACCACAAGTCGCAATCCGCGGTCAACCGTGGGAACGGTAACGGAGATTTATGATTTTTTCAGGCTGCTCTATGCCCGTGCAGGGGAAGCCTTTTCCTATGTCACCGGAGAAAAGATGATCCGGCAATCCGAAGACCAGATTATCAATTCCATCCTCAGCGATTATGATGGGGAAGCGGTGATGCTGCTTGCCCCTGTGGTAAAGGGCAGGAAAGGACATTACCGGGAAGATTTTGTGACCTGGCGCAAATGGGGCTATTCCAAAGTCAGGGTTGACGGGGAAGTGCTGGACATTGTTCCCAAAATGCAGCTCGACCGCTATAAGGTTCACGATATTGAAATTGTAATAGACCGGTTGAGGATAAAGAGGGAAGACCGTAGCCGCCTCTCTCAATCTGTACTTGCGGCCCTGAAACTGGGAAAGGGAGTAATGATGCTTCTGCCTGAGGGCAAAAATCCACGGCATTTTTCCAAATTTCTGATGTGCCCCACGACAGGAATTGGCTACGACGAACCTGCACCCAACAGTTTTTCTTTCAACTCACCCTATGGCGCATGTCAGTCATGCAACGGCCTGGGCATTATCGAGCAGATAGACGAAGAAGCTGTGGTGCCGGATAAAAATATGAGCATCAGCATGGGGGGCCTCGCTCCTTTGGGCGAATACCGTGACATATGGGTTTTTCATCAGCTGGCCGCTCTTTTAAAAAGCCACGGATTCAACATTACCACACCAATCAAGGACCTTCCGCCCATGGTCCTGAATGAGGTTTTGTACGGGGCAGCGGGTCTGGTTCTGGTAAATTCAGAAAAATATGGCCGGGCCTACGAGGTGAGATACGAAGGTCTGATCAACTACTTGAAAAAATATTTTGAATCGGGTTCAGGAAAAGTAATGGACTGGGTGGGTGAATACACCAAAACCAGCATTTGCCCGGATTGCGGAGGGCTCAGGCTTAAGAAAGAATCGCTCCACTTCCTCATAGACGGCAAAAACATTTCGGAAATAACCCAGTGGGATATCAGCGAGCTGAATCAATGGGCCGAAAATCTGGAAAGCCGCCTGAGCGAAAGGCAGAAAATCATCGCCTCCGAAGTCCTGAAGGAAATCAGGCGGCGGATTGGTTTTCTGGTGGAAATCGGGCTTGAATATCTGAGCCTGAACCGAAGCATGCAAAGCCTTTCGGGTGGCGAAGCACAAAGAATCCGCCTGGCCACACAAATTGGCTCACAACTGGTGGGGGTACTCTATATTCTGGACGAGCCCTCCATCGGGCTGCATCAGCGGGACAACCGCAAACTGATTGCTGCCCTTCAAAATCTCCGGGATATCGGCAATACTGTACTGGTAGTAGAACACGACAAAGACCTGATGCTGGCCGCAGATTATCTGCTGGACATCGGACCCGGGGCAGGGCGGCTTGGAGGTCACATTGTAGCCAGCGGAACACCCGGAGAGGTTCTTGCTTTCAGTACTGAAACTGCAGAATATCTTTCCAACCGGAAATCCATTCCTGTACCCGAAAAAAGGAGGCAAGGCAATGGCAAAATTCTGAAAATTACCTCCTGCACGGGTCATAACCTGAAGCAGGTGGACCTGGAATTGCCCCTTGGAAAAATGATTTGCATCACCGGAGTATCCGGTTCGGGCAAGTCTTCCCTCATCCATGAAACCCTTTATCCAATACTGAACCGACACTTTTTCAGGGCGAAAAAAGAACCCCTTGCCTTTAAAAAAGTGAGTGGGCTTGAGCACCTGGACAAAGTCATTGAAGTAGACCAGTCTCCCATCGGCCGGACACCCCGCTCCAATCCTGCCACCTACACCGGAGTTTTTTCAGATATCCGGAATCTTTTTACCCAGATGAATGAATCCAAAATCAGGGGGTACAAGCCCGGAAGATTTTCATTCAATGTGAAGGGAGGGCGCTGCGAAGATTGTGAAGGCGGCGGCCTGAAGGTCATAGAAATGGAGTT
This sequence comes from Catalimonadaceae bacterium, assembly GCA_044359055.1. Lineage (GTDB taxonomy): Bacteria > Bacteroidota > Bacteroidia > Cytophagales > Flexibacteraceae > CAMDMI01. Next base: position 4,000 of record JBIKMV010000052.1, on the reverse strand, counting down.
TTTGCCGGATGTTTCGGTGATCTGTGAAACCTGCAAAGGCAAACGCTACAACCGCGAAACTCTGGAAGTGCGATTCAAAGGAAAATCCATTGCCGATGTACTGGACATGACTGTAAGTCAGGCTGTAGAATTCTTTGAAAATCAACCCGCTATCCTCAGGAAAATAAAGACTCTGAACGATGTGGGACTGGGCTATATTTCCCTCGGCCAACATGCCACTACCCTTTCCGGCGGCGAAGCACAAAGGGTAAAGCTGGCCACAGAGTTGTCTAAAAAAGATACCGGCAAAACCCTGTACATCCTGGATGAGCCAACCACAGGCTTACATTTTTCTGACATTCAGCACCTTTTGGATGTCCTCAACAAACTGACCGACCGTGGAAACACCGTTTTGATAATAGAGCACAATCTGGATGTGATTAAGGTAGCTGACCACATCATCGATATGGGTCCGGAAGGAGGCCGGAACGGCGGCACGATTGTGGTGCAGGGAAGCCCGGAAGAGCTAGTGAAATCGATGAAAGGCCATACTGCTCCGTTCTTAAAAGATGAATTGATCAGCTCCTCAAAAACAGGAAAGAAAAAATGAAAGGCAGAAAAGTTCTCGATGCGGAAGCCATCGACATCATTTGTCTCCGGATGAGTTATCAGGCGGAGGAACAATTTTCGGGCCACAGCAAACTGGCGGTAATCGGTGTGGAAGGAGAAGGAATCCATCTGGCGAAAAAGCTGGCCGATCTGCTGACGGCCAGAAAAGCATTTGATATTCAGCTCCATACCATCAGCCTCCCGAAACATAAAACCATCCGTCCGGAAGTAAAGCTTAGCCCCGGACCTGAGGGATTAAAGGGAGTACCCGTTTTGCTGGTGGACGATGTCCTGAATTCGGGCCGTACCCTCTCCTATTGCCTTTCGCCGCTGCTGGAATTTGAAATTCCGAGTTTAAAAATTGCCGTTCTGGTAGAGCGGACTTACCGAAAATTTCCGGTTTCGTCCTCCATCACCGGCCTTGCCCTGAGTACTACCATCGAGCAGAATGTGGAAGCCCGCCTCTCCGGGAGCGCTTCAGAAACAGGAGTTTTTCTGAATTAAACCGGTGGAAAATCGGATCGCTTTACTTCGCCACTCTTTGCAACAGAAGATGGGTATTCTCCGGAAAGTTCGCCAACGGAAAGCGTGTTTATCTCCGTTCTTTCGGACATGTTAAAATCCGAAGGCACAGGCTTATCAAAGGGGAAACACATCCTTACGACCCAAAGTGGTTTGAGTATCTGGCCAAGAGAAATCAGAATTCGAACCAATCCTTCTTTTGAGTATTATTGCCAAGTAGTTGCCATACTGCCTTCAAGGAGCTTACGCCGGGTGAGTCGAAAGGTTCAAGGCTGGTTCTTAGGCGGCGAAGGCGGGGTGACCCGCCTGAGTTACCCGACAGAACACTGCAAAGACGAATTAGCGGAAAGTTGACAGAAAAATGAGAAGAAAACCAGCTCACAACAACTAAGGCTCCGTTGGGCCCGGCGGGCCAACATTGAAACATCCCGATGCAAGATCGGGACAAGTCGGGTCACAGGATTTTTCCGGGGATTGGATTGAATTTAAGTGAATGGTTTTTCCATTCGGAAGAGGAAGAAAGGAGTCAGTTGTAAAAACCGGGGAGAAGATTCTAACCTGCCTGATATGCAATCAATTGGGTGGCACTTTTGATGTCAAAACAATGACATTCAGGTTTTTGTGAACTGTTTTCTCTTTACAAAACTTTTACCCCGGCGGGGTAAAATGTCAATAGCCCCCCAACAGGATAACAAGCTCCATAGGAGCGAAATGTTTTTTTCCGAAAATGGCCTATACCATTCTCAACTCAATATCCATTTGATTTTTGCCGTAAAAGGAAGTCAAAGTATCCATCCCGGGCGGGTTCCCAAATGGATTGCTTACCTTCAAAACCGGGAGACACATCATTAAAAAAAAATCCTTTCGGTCTGAATATCAGTGATTTCTGAAATCCTGTGACATTGATTTCAAGCCGGAATATTTGTTCGAACCGATAACATGACGCTCCTATGGAGCTTTGGCCTCTCCTGCCTTTCATACTATTAACATCCGGCACCGCCGGTGCCGGAAATGCAAATTTCTTTTTTTTCGAAACTCAACTCTCCCCGGAAATTTCTTATGGCCCGACAAGTCTGTTGTACTTAACCGGTTGCCCGGAGGTCTCAATCTTATGGGGAAAGCTTTTTATAATGCTTTCATTTTTCAGTGATCCTGAGCCGTAGAGGTTCGGGATTTATTGCTTTTCAGGCTTTGGGTGCCTTCCGTTTGCCTTTTACAGCCAGTATCCTTGGCGCCAACAGGTTATTATCAGTCGTTATTGTCTGCTTACCCAAAGTGCCTGTGGCCAGGCAACTGCGGTGACAGCCCTTACCCGAGGTCGCTTTATTCGCAGCTAAGAGGATGTTGAAGGTTCTGTTTTCCAAACCATAGACCCGGCAAGCCTTTCGTTACCGGAGCCGTTTATGAACCCTGCTTCCCTCCTGCCCTTTCGCTTAGCTCCAGCCAGCGCATCGTCTTTTCTTCTATCTGCAAGGTTATGGCTTCCAGCTCCTTAGAAAGCGAAACAATCTCCTCTGATTTTATAGGATCTCCCGAGGAAAGTAGATTTTCGATTTCTGTTTTTCGTATTTCCAGTTTTCCGATTTCCGGCTCCAGGTCTTCCAATTCTTTGCTTTCCTTGTAGGTGAGTTTTATCTGCACCGGGGTTTTGGCTTCTTCCTGCTTGCGGTCGGCCTGTTTTTTTTCCCGCTTCAGGGCCTGCTCTGCTGCCTGCGCTTCGGCTTTTTCCTCCTGAGCCCATTTCCATTGGGTATAGTTTCCCGGGAAATCAGATATCACACCGTTGCCCTCAAAAACAAAAAGATGGTCCACCGATTTATCCAGCAAAAACCGGTCGTGGCTTACAATGACGAGCGTACCCGGAAAATCACCCAGAAATTCCTCCAACACATGCAGGGTGTTGATATCAAAATCGTTGCTGGGTTCGTCCAGGATTAAAAAATTGGGATTTTTCAGCAGGGTCATCATCAGCTGCACCCTCCGCCTTTCTCCTCCGCTCAGGTTTTCGATTTTCTGCTGCTGGGCCGGAGGCGGAAAGTGAAACCGGGTCAGAAACTGGCTGGCTGTTATTTTGCTTTTATCGGCCAACTCAATCACATCGGCCACTTCGCTCACCATTTCTATGATGCGCTTGCCGGGCTTGAGTTCGTCAAATTCCTGACTGTAGTAGCCAATCAGGGTGTTTTCTCCCCTGTCCACATCGCCCGTAGTCTGCTGATTTTCACCGGTTAGCAGGCGAATAAAACTAGACTTGCCCACTCCGTTGGGTCCGATGATGCCCACCCGTTCGCCCGGCACGAAGTAGTGGGTAAAGTCTTTCACCAGATGCTTATCGCCAAGGTAAAAGTTTACCTTTTTCAAATTGAGCACTTTTCCTCCTTGCCGGTTTTGCTTCACCGAAAGCTGAAGGCGGCTGTCATCAATTTTCTGAAAGGCCGTTTCTTTGATATCTTCAAAGGCATCAACTCGGTACTTGGCTTTGGTGCCACGGGCCTTGGGCTGGCGGCGAATCCACTCCAGTTCACGCCGGTAGCGGTTTTGCGCTTTTTCTATTTCGGCGTTCCGGTTTTCAATGGTTTCGGTTCTTTTCTCGAGATAAAAAGAGTAATTGCCTTTGTACCGGCTGAGTTGGCCTTGCTGCAGTTCTACTATCTGGTTGCAGATTCGGTCCATAAAATACCGGTCATGGGTAACCATCAAAATGGTATGGAACCGCTTGGCTATCAAGCCCTCGAGCCATTCTATTGCCTCCATATCCAGGTGGTTGGTGGGCTCATCGAGAATGAGTATTTCGGGCTCCATCAGCAGCACCCTCGCCATGGCAACGCGCTTTTTTTGCCCGCCTGATAGGGTTCCGGCAATCTGATCTTCCATACCATTCAGGTGCAAA
>JBIKMV010000235.1:0-4292 GCA_044359055.1 Catalimonadaceae bacterium | reverse complement strand
AATACCCCTGCCTGACCCGATTATAGCCAATGCTGACAGACCACCGTGCAACGACAATCCGACTAAAGTATATTTGGAATTAGTTGTCTGAATAGTTAACTTTGTACCGTGAGTTACTACAGACAGGTAATAGCTTATAAAAATTATTTTCTCGACTTTTACGAGGCACAACCTGACAATGTTCAAGCAAAAATTGAGTGGACGCTAAATCTAATTCGGGTAACTCGACAAGTTCCAGAAAAGTATTTTAAGCACTTAGAAGGCACAAAAGGACTATATGAAATTCGAGTTGAGGTTGGGAGCAATATTTACCGCATTTTCTCCTTCTTCGACAAAGGGAATTTAGTTGTTGTAGGAAATGCCTTTCAAAAGAAATCTCAAAAGACACCAAAACAAGAATTAGAAAAAGCACTTAAAATAATGGAGGAATATCAAAATGAAAACAAAAAGTAATATCACGACATTAGACCAAATACTTGACAAAAAGTATGGTAAAAAAGGACAGCCCAAACGCGAGCAATGGGAGCAACAGTTTGAAGCGTTTAGACTTGGTGTTTTGTTAGAAGAAGCACGAACTAAACTCGGTATGACACAAGAAGAACTTGCAGAAAAATGCGGAACAAACAAATCTTACATTTCACGCATTGAAAACAACTCTTCAGACATTCGCCTCTCGACACTTATGAAAATAATTCAACAAGGTCTTGGCGGACACTTAAAATTGACGATTCAACTGTAATGACCGAAGAAAGCACTGGCTATAACAACTAAGGTTTCATTAGGCAAGCAGTGCCACCAATAAAACATCCCGAAGCAAGTTCGGGACAAGTCTGTTGCACGGAAGCTTTGGCACAGACAATGGGGAGGGGTTCATTGTCTTCCGGATTGATAAATGATTGACCTTAAAGAAATCTTTTCAAGTAGGCCACCTGAGCCTCAAGACCTTTTAATTCTGCTTCTTTTTGAACCAGTAACAGAGGTGATAAAAGGGCAATTTCGGAATCAGCCTCTTCCGTTAAATTTTGGCAAAAAGCCACATGATTACGGCCAGCCAATTCGGGCTCCAGGGCGAGGGCTGAGGCAAAGGTTTTTTTATCATGGGCTTGCTGAAGGCGGATTTTCAACTGCCGGAGTTCGTCTTTCTTTTTCTCCGTATCTGCTTTGGCTTTATTGAAAAGTTTTTTTGCTCTGAGCAAATCCGATTCAGACAAGGCATGGGTTTCTGGTATTTGAAACCGGGGCATGGAAAGCAGGATGCGGCTGGCTTCCTCCAAAAAAGCAAGGCTAAGGGCATTGAGCGAGCGACGACCTTTTTCTGCATGGTTGAGCAAAGAGGGACTCATTTGCAGCAAAAAAGCCCTTTGGGCCCCATTGAGTCCCGGAATGGCTTTGAGGTTTTGTAAATCGCTCATAAGAAATCAGAATTATTGTCAAGAAAAATATGTCAAAAATAAAAAATTGACAGCATAAAATTGACAAAAGTTTTTTGAAAGTTTTCTCCCGACAGGCAATTGGCTCGAAAATTTGAAACCCGGTAAATATGGTTTGGGGATTTTTGTGCTTTGCAAAAGCCAAACCGAAGAGGAACAACCACCCTGTTCTTTGTGGCAGGCGGGCATTCCGGTAAAAGCCCGCTCCCCGGCTATGATCGGGGATGCTGCTTTTTTCGGGGGCATTGCCATCAGAAATAGCAGTTTTTTTTATGGTTATCCTTCGGTTTAATCAGAACCTGCCGCATTCAAAAAACCATAAAGCTGGCTTTTCAGCTTCAGGTTTTCGTGAAACTGTTTTTGGAAAACTGTTTTCCACTTTTCCCTGATTTGAGGCGAAGAGTTGTCCATTTCGGATAGTTCTTCATTGTCAAGCCGGAAATTGATGCGAAGGTAATTTCGGGTTTGCCTTCCTCCCGAAAATCTAAGCCATTCGCTGATCTGGTAGTCCACGGCCTGGGCATTGCCCCACATGGCAATTTCTATGGCCGGAATGGCCCAATCCAGTTTTCCGCCTTCTTTCAGAGAGCGTCTTTCATTCAGGGGTTCGGTATAGTTGCCCGTACCCAAAGAAAGGATAAAAATATCTTCCAAACCTCCTATCGGAGATTTGTATTTTTGGCTGTAAACCTGGTTGTTTTTCAAAAATTCAACCAGAGCAGAAGCTGAAGGATTGTTCTGATAAATACCGCCATCAATGCAAAGTCTGGCCTTGGGCTGCCCCATTTCATCCAATCCGAAATAAAGCGGATGAGCCGGCAAAAAGGTGGGAGCGGCTGTAGCAGCCATCAAAACATCCTGCAGACGGATGTCATGCGATTCGGCCATTACGGGTGTTATCCCAATCAATTGGTCTTCATATACAATCCGCGATCTGAACCAAAGCGGTTCCATTGTTTGGATGCAATAGGTGGGCACCATGATGGGTTTCAGGCAGTCTTTAATTCGGTTTTCGCCAAAATAATTTTGCAAAACGCCTCTCAAGCCCTGGTTGGAATACATCGGACTTTTTACATAAGAAAAAAAACGGTCTTTCCACCATTCTTTAAGGGGACTTCCAAAAGGGAAAATGGTTTCACTTTCCTTCTCATACAGCGAAATCAAATCTTTCACTTCAAATTTGGGTGTTCTCGAGAGTCCGCCCCGGGGAACATTCAGGCCACAGGCAATGATGGCCCCGGTTGAAGTGCCTGTAAAAAAATCAAAATAATCGAAGGCTGTCCTGCCTGTCAGCTGCTGGATTTCCTGTAAGACCCAGAGGGGAAACAGGCCCCGAAGTCCTCCGCCGTCGATAGATAAAATCCGGATGGCCACATCAGAATTTCTTAAGTGCCAGAGAGAAAACCTGTTTTAACCCGTCTTCCAGGGTTTTAAAATTCTCAAGCGAAAATGTTTCCACCGGTTCATTTCCTTTGAGTTTCAGGCAGCCTTCCAATCCTTTTTCTTCTTCTGCCAGTTCGATGTAAGGAGCTGAAAGACCTGACAGTGCAAAACCGGCATCTTTGGGCTCCATAAAAAAGCGGACAAAAGGCCTTTTGATATTTTTGTCTTCAAACCAATAGCTAACCTTCGCTTTTTCGCCCAAAATTTCCTGAAAATCCCTTGTGGCACTTTCTATCAGTGCTTCGGAATTCCGGGTTAAAATATGGGCCTGCCAGGGTTTTGAGTTTTCGGGTGCTGCTCCGGATTCAGGCATTTTTAATAAATCGGCATCCTTTTTTAGCTTTTCGATTTCTGCCTTGTCAAAAAGGGGTTTCATTTGCTCAAGAGTAAGAAACTCAAAGTTCGAATTTTTTGAAACAATTACCAAGGGTAGCATACTATTTTATTGTTTGGGTAAATTTTAAACAATTAGCCCCCGAAACTTTTACATTCCGGGGGCTCCACATTTTTACATGGCCTGGATCAGGCCGCCAGGGCGGCACGCTTGGTTTCTACCCCGGAAATAAAGGCCTGTGTTACCTCTATTTGTTTTTCCAGTTGGGTAATGTCGAGTTCCATTTTCAGGAGCACCACAACACCTCTGGAGGTAGAATCTGCTTCCAGATTTTCTATCCGGTTGCGTACTTTGATGGCTTTGTTGTTGAGCACAGCCAAAGCATCAGAGTCGGTGGTCGCAGCGATGGCTGCTTCATAGCCCGTAAGTTGGGCCCGGTTTACGGCCAGTGCGGCCGAACTCCGTTGCACCGAATTGTCGGTGCGATCCTGGCGAAGGTCGATGTTCGCCAACTGCGTCTGAAATTCCTTCAGCTCCAGACGGGCTGATGCCAAAACAGCGTCGCATTCAGCGAGGGTGTTGAGGCGGCTTACAGAGTAGGACATATAGTTTAAGAGTGCCATTTGAGGCATCTGCACACATGAACGAAAAAAATGGCCGGAGAATTGGAGAGATAGAAAAAATATTTTTTTTGGGTGTTATCGAAAAGAATTTGTCAAAAAAATGCTGTCAATACCACAAAATTGACAAATAAAATTTGACACTTTTTTGTCAATAAAAATATGTGAATAAAAAATAATTGACACAAAAAAATGGACAGAAAATAATTTCATTTCCCCGGATTTTGAATTTCGCCACTGTCCTGAGGGTAAGCCGCCCCGGCGCTCTCAGGACTATGCTAAGAAGCCATGGGCCGGGATCCTGTATCGTAGGATTTGCAATCCGACCCCCTCTTTTTGGGCTTGGTATTCCGCCAGGTCCAAAAGATTTGTTTGCTGTGTGGCGCAGGTGCTCCATCGGTATTCCTCTTCCTTTTCTACAAACCCCGCCCTCACGGGTAGATGCTGTGCAGATGGACACAGGAA
>JBIKMV010000233.1:0-4294 GCA_044359055.1 Catalimonadaceae bacterium | reverse complement strand
AGCACTTCAAAAAATCGGAGTTTCAGTTTTTTATCTTTAAAGCCGCTTATGGTTTTCCACCAAATCAGGTTGGCTTCAAGCAAATGCAATTCTACCTGCGTTAGTTTTGAGTTTGTCTTTTTTGCCACATTCAATAGGCTGTCAGCCTGAAAAAACTCAAATTGGTAACAGTTTTCCAGCATGGAAAGCGCCAAATCGTGCTTGCTTCCTATCTGAGCGCCAACCCGAAACGATTGCAAGCAGAAAAGCAGCAGCACAAAAATCCATAAGGGGAGGGAAGGGAAGAAAAAAGAAAATATGGGTTTCGGGTACTGCCTTTCCATTGTGTGGAATCTACGCCTTTCTAAAGGCGATACAGGGCACGAAATTAATTTTTTTATCGATGCTGCCTGAGTTTTACTTTTTTGTGCGGATTTATATAAAGTTATTCCCCAATGGCAGCCAGACCCTCCGCCAGCACTCTGTCATTGCTCAGGCGGGGCACTTTGTTTTGGCCCCCCAGTTTTCCCTTGCTTTTCATGTAGGCCTGAAATCTTCCCGCCGGTAATGGATTCACCACCAGGGTGCTCAGGATTTTTCCCTGAATCAGGTCGTTGTAATAGCTATTCAACTTACAGAGGCTTTCATCCAGCCGGCGCTCGAAGGCTGGCATGTTGGCCGGCCGGTTTGCAAATTCAATCAGCCACTCATGGTGGGGCAGACCTTCTTCCGGACTCACCTGCGGGGCCACAGTAAACTCCGAAACCGAAACCTCGGGATGGTACTCCAGTGTCCGCTGCAGGGCTTTCTCTACCTCTTCGCCGATAACATGCTCCCCAAAGGCCGAAATAAAATGCTTGATGCGGCCCGTAACCAACAGACGGTAAGGCCTCTTGCTTACAAACTTGACGGTATCGCCTATACTATAGCCCCAAAGCCCTGCATTGCTGTTGATGATGAGCGCATAATTTTTTCCCAACTCCACTTCCTCTATGCTCAGCCGGGTCGGGTTTTCGGAGTAAAATTCCTCTGCAGGAACAAATTCATAAAATATCCCGGCCTGAAGCAGGAGCAACAGCCCTTCAGAATCAGGCAGATCCTGAAAGGCAAAGAAGCCTTCAGAGGCCGGAAACAATTCAATGCCGGGTACTTTTCTGCCGATGGAGTCGTATAGTTTCTTACGGTAGGGCTCAAAATTTACGCCGCCATATACAAATACTGAAAAATCCGGAAATACATCCTTGATCAGCTTCCCGGTACGGGCCTGAATCCGGTCGAAATACATCTGCACCCAGGGCGGAATGCCGGAAATCAATCCCATGGGCTGGCCAAGGGTCTCGTCTATGATTTTCTCCAGTTTTTCTTCCCAGTCTTCTATGCAATTGGTTTCATATCCGGGCAACTGATTGGTTCTCAGATATCCGGGCACATGGTGGTTGACAATCCCCGATAGCCGGCCCGTATGGATGCCACCCATCGTTTCCAGCACGGGCGAGCCCGAAAGGAAGATGAGTTTTTTATCAAGAAATCCGGCCTTGCCGGTGTGGTACACATAATTCAGCAGGGCGTCTCTTGCACCCTGAATGTGGTTGGGAATGGATTCTTTGGTAATGGGAATATACTTCGTTCCGCTGGTGGTGCCCGAGGTTTTGGCAAAATAAACGGGCTTGCCGGGCCAGAGGATGTCGGGATTTCCTTCTTTTACCAGCGCCACATAATCTTTCAGGGCTTCATAATCCCGGATGGGAACCCTGCGGATGAAGTCTGCATGGGTTTTTACCTCTTTCAGTCCGTGGTCTTTTCCAAAGCGGGTGTCGGCAGCTTTGGACATCAGGTTTTGAAAAACAGATTCCTGCGCCTGACCGGGAAACCGCATCCAGTTTTTTTGTTTCGAAACCACCCAGGAGGCAAAAGGCCTTGCCAAAATCGAACGGATACCCATAGAAATAAATTACTCGGGGCGAATTTGGAAAAAGGAAAATGAAATCGGGCAAAAGTTTTTTGCAGCCTTCGGGCTCTTTTGGTGGCTCAGGGCTTTTTTTCTCCGATTATCCGGCCATCGCCCATTTCTATTATCCGGTCGCTGCGGTCGGCAAAATCCGGATCATGGGTCACCACCAGCAGGGTTTGCTTCCGGTTGCGGGTCAGTTCTTTGAAAATATCGAACACCAGCTCACTGTTTTTCTTATCCAGATTGCCGGTCGGCTCGTCGCCCATGATGATGAGGGGCTGGTTTACAAGCGCTCGGGCAATGGCAATTCTTTGCTTTTGGCCCCCACTCAGCTGCGATGGTTTTTTCAGCATCTGCTCACCCACATCAAGACTTTTCAGCAGGTCAACCGCTTCACTTTCAATTTCTTCTTTGGATTTTTGCCCCAGTTTCAAAGCGGGAATCATCACATTTTTCAGCACATTGAATTCCTCCAGCAGGTAGTGAAACTGAAAAACAAAGCCGATTTTTTCGTTTCGAACACGGGCCAGATATTGGCTGTCTTTGCCGGTAAGCACCTGATTATCCAGTCGCAGCTCGCCTTCGTAGTCGGTGTCCATGGTAGAGAGGATGTAGAGCAGGGTAGATTTTCCGCAACCCGATTTGCCCACTATAGAAACAAACTCTCCCTTTTCTATGCCAAGGGAAACATCGCTTAGCACCCTGAATTTTACCGGATCGTAAAAGTATTTCTGTATGCCTTTTGCCTCGAGCACCATACTTTATTTTCCTCTGATGATGATGACCGGATCTATTTTTGAAGCCTTCAAAGCGGGAAGCAGTCCGGCTAAAAAGGTGGTAACCAGAGCAAAACTGAGTGCAATGAGGTAAAATACCGGGGCAAAATTGATGGGGTAGGTTTTTACCGTGGGCAGAGAGGGTGTTTCGAATGGAATTTCGGATATGATGGCCGAAAGTCCGAAACCCATACCCAGCCCCAGAATGCCGCCCGATACTCCGATTACCATGGAAATGAGAAGGAAAATGGTGCGTACATCCCGGCCGGCAAAGCCGGTTGCTTTCAGTATGGCAATGGAGTCCATTTTTTCATAAATAATCATATTCAGGATGTTATAGATACCAAAGCCGGCCACAATGAGTAGGGTAATGCCCACGGCGTAGGAAATGGTGGTGCGTACAGTGCTGCCGGTTTCAAACTGTGAATTGGCTGTCTGGATATCGAGGGCATCTGTTCCGAAAATTTCCTTGAATTCTTTGGCCAAAGCCGGGGCGGTATTCACATCCTTCAGCTTTACCTGTATGTCGGTAATGTAAGACGCAGGCTGCTGCAGCAAAGACTGGGCGGTTTGTAAACTGGTAAAAGACTGGGAGTTATCCAAATCTGCCAGCCCAAATTGAAAAATGCCGACCACCTTTAAAGAGGCTATTTCGCCCTTGGCTGTGGTAACCTGGATGACATCGCCATTTTCTGCCATTAGTTTACCGGCAAGTCCTTTACCCAAAAAAATGGTATTAGGAATGTTTTCAAGGTTGTCCATGTCGCCTTCTGTTACATAGTCGCCAAACATAAACAGCTTGTTTTCTACCTTGATGTTTACCCCGTTGATTACCCCGGCCAGGTCTATGGCCCCGGCATTGAAAAATACCTGGGTAGATACCTTGGGCGATACATCGATGATGCGCTCATCTTGTCGCAGCGCCTTTATGATGGGAATGCTGTTTAATATTTCCTGGCCTATGTTTTTGGGCCGGAGCGAATGAATGAAAATCCCGCTTGTGTCCCCGCGATGCATGCGGTTCAATGGCTGATCTTCGCTGGCTTTCAGTTCGTTATAGAGCCTGATATGCGGGGTGCGGTTGATAAACAGGCCATCCAGCAATTTGTTGAGCCCCGTCATAAAACTGAGCAGGGTTACAAACATGGCAATGCCGAATGTAACCCCGACTGCCGCCACAATGGTTTGTTTCAGCCTGGCTGTGAGCAATCCGAATGCCAGCTCAAGATTCAGCAGGAATTTCATGGCAGAAAAATTTCCATGGTGGTATCCAAACCCGAAAGTATTTCTACTTTCTCAAAATCCCGGATGCCGGTTTTTACTTCTTTCATTTGGTTTTCAGCGAGTAAAACGCGGTTGCCTTCCAGCAAGTAGCGCCTCGGGATGGTAATGGCATTCTTTTTTACAGCCAGCACAATGTTGGCTTCCACATTCATGTTGGGAAACAATCTGGAAGGAAAGCGTACAAACCGGGCATCCACCCGGAAATTTCGGGTTCTCTCGTTCATAATGGGATAAATCCGGGTAATCACTGCCTCAAAAACCTCGCCCTTGTAGCCATCCATGGTGATTTCTGCCCGCTGCCCTT
>JBIKMV010000234.1:0-4294 GCA_044359055.1 Catalimonadaceae bacterium | reverse complement strand
TTTCTCTTTTTCTATTTCCTTTTCCGGAAAAATGGACCGAAAGGTGATATCGGTAAGCAAATCTACCGCCTTATCGAAGTGGGAGGCGAGCACCGAAGCATAAAATGCCATCTTTTCTTTGGTGGTGTAGGCATTCAATTCGCCACCTAAAATCTCGAGCCGGTTGATGATATGAAAAGCCTTTCTCTTCTGGGTTCCCTTGAAAGCCATATGCTCCCAGAAATGCGCTATTCCCTGAATATGAGGCTGTTCGTCGCGGCTGCCCACATTCAATATGTAGCCACAATGCACAACCTTGGAGCCCGGAACCTGCTTGTGGATGAGGCGAAGGCCATTGGAAAATTCGTAAAGACGGTAGTCCGGAATGGAATTTGTTGAAGACAAAAGATTTTAAAAAGGGCTGCCAAGATACGAGTGTTACCTAAATTAACTTGAATTGATGCATTGCTTTTTACCTTTGTCCTATCAAACTGGAAAATGAAACTGAAAATTTTCTTCACCGGCATCCTGAGCCTTGTTTTTTCTCTGGCTTCCTGGTGCCAAATCCTGAGCCCAACGCAATGGTCGTTTTCGGCTTCCAAAACCAGGGTTAATCCCGGCGAAACCATTGAATTGATTTTCAAGGTAAAAATTGATGAAAAATGGTATATCTACTCCAACGACTTTGACCCCAATCTCGGACCTGTAGTTACTTCTTTCAAATTTAAAAAAAGCAGCGAATACGAACTGAAAGGCAAGACACTGGCCATCAATCCCAAAGAAAAATATGATGATGTATGGGGCGGTAAGGTCAGGTACTTCACCGGCAAAGCCGAATTCCGGCAAAAGATAAAGGTAAAAGCCGGGCTGAAATCCATAAGCGGAACTTATGAGGGCCAAACCTGTACGGATGTAGACGGCAAGTGTATTCCGGTAGAAGGTGATTTTCAATTCGGACCTTTCGAAGTGACTGATTCTGAAGCAGAAACCGGCCATGCAGAAAAAAGTGCCCCGCAAGAAAACCCTGAAGCAGTAGCCGGTATAAATGCAGAAAACGGCGATTCGTCAGAAACTCAAAGCCCAAAGGCCGGGGCCCAAAAACCATCTGAAAGCAAAGCGCATACAAAAACCGAAAACAAAACGGAGACCCCTGCTCCTGCCGGAGAATCGGTATGGGCATTTTTTCTGGCAGCATTTCTGTCGGGACTTGTAGCGCTTATCACTCCTTGCGTTTTTCCTATGATACCGATGACGGTAACCTTCTTTACCCGGCAAAGCAAGAGCCGTACGGAAGGCATTGGGAAAGCCGGACTTTATGGCCTGAGCATCATTGTTTTATATGTTCTGATTGGAACCCTTGTAAGCCGATTAAACGGACCAGAATTTGCCAATTTCATTTCTACCCACTGGGCACCCAACCTGTTTTTCTTTCTGGTATTCATTGTTTTCGGGGTGTCGTTTCTCGGTATGTTCGAAATCGTACTGCCCTCTTCGCTGGTAAATATGGCCGACAGGCAAAGCGATAAAGGTGGAATTTATGGCATCTTCTTTATGGCATTTACCATTGTGCTGGTTAGTTTTTCCTGCACCGGACCCATTGTGGGTTCCATTCTGGTGCAATCGGCCGGCGGGCAGGTGATTAAACCCATCATTGGTATGCTGGGATATTCTCTGGCTTTTGCCCTTCCCTTTACCCTGTTTGCGATTTTTCCGCAGTGGCTTACTTCTCTGCCCAAATCGGGGGGCTGGTTGAACTCAGTGAAGGTGGTGCTCGGTTTTCTGGAGCTGGCTCTGGCGCTCAAGTTTTTGTCTATTGCCGATCAGGCCTATCACTGGGGCATTCTGGACCGCGAGGTGTATCTGGCCGCCTGGATTGTTATTTTCAGTCTGATCGGGTTTTATCTTCTGGGAAAAATCCATTTGCCGCACGACAGTCCGGCTGAAAAGGTTTCGGTTCCCAGAACCGTTTTGGCCATTGTGGTTTTCACCTTTGTGGTTTACATGATTCCGGGCATGTGGGGTGCGCCGCTGAAAATGCTTTCGGGATATCTTCCCCCGCACAACACCCTGGATTTTAATCTTTCGGCGCCTGAAGCCGAATCACAGGCACCCAATGCCCTTTGCGAACCTCCTAAATACAAGGATATTTTACATCTGCCCCATCAGCTGCAGGGGTATTTTGATCTGAAACAGGCCCTTGCCTGTGCGGCCGAAAAACAGAAGCCTGTTTTCATAGATTTTACCGGACATGGTTGTGTAAACTGCCGGGAAATGGAAGCCAATGTATGGTCGGATCCCGAAGTTCTAAAAAGGCTGAAAAATGATTTTATCGTAACCGCCCTGTATGTGGACGACAAAACCGAACTCCCACAAAATCAGTGGTATACAAGCCCATATGATGGCAGAGAAAAGAAAACCATAGGCAAACAAAATGCCGATTTGCAGGTGCGGGAGTACAAAAGCAATTCTCAGCCCCTGTATGTGTTGCTTGGTCCTGACGGCAAAATTCTCAATTCACCCCGGGCATACGATCTGGATACCGAGGCATTTGTCCGGTTTTTGGACGAGGGCAAGAGGCTGGCTGCAGAGAAGGGCGGTATCGCGGGCAAAGGAAATTAGAAAAGGGAAGGGCACAGCCAGGTTTCACCGGCACACGGGATACCAATAACCCGAAAGAGGTAAAGAAAGCGGGATGAGGCGGGATCTCTGAGGAGATATCCAAGCGAATCCTACCTTTTCAAACCTTTGCTTTCACATCGGCCCAGGCCCATACCTGATAATGGCTTCGCTTTTGGGATTGGTTGCCTCCATAAACCAATATCTTATTTCCCAGAAGGTTATCTGCCATTTCTCCCACTTCATCCAGATTGCTGAACATTTTTTGTACAATCGTTTTTGTGGCCTTAATTTCTATAAGGTCGAAGGTGGGCGAATCCCCTCCGATCAGGAGGTCAACTTCCAATCCATTAGAGCTGCGCCAGAAATAAAATTCACGATGAAGATTTTGGTGAAAGTTTTGCCGGACAAATTCATTGATGATAAAGTTTTCAAAAATGGCTCCCTTTTGCTCCACCAAAGCCAATTGCTCTTTGGATTTGATTCCCAGTAAAAAACACAACAAGCCCGTGTCGTAGAAATACAGCTTTGGGCTTTTGACGAGCCGTTTGTTGAAATTGCGAAAATAAGGCGGCAATTGGTACACGATATAGCTGCTCTCCAATACAGAAAGCCAGGCACGCACGGTAGGAACGGACAAGGCAGCATCCCGGGCCAGTTCTGACAAATTCAGGATTTGCCCTGCCCTTCCGGCACACAACCTCAAAAAAGTTTTGAACGAAGCTAAGTCCTTAATTTTCAGCAATTCACTAACATCCCTTTCCAAATAGGTTTCCGTGTAATTGGCATAAAAATCGGATGGCGGAATGGGCCTTTGGTACAAAGCCGGGTAATTGCCCCGAAGTAAAATCTCCGCATAATCGTCCGGTAGTTGTCCAGCATTTTTTAACTCCGAAAAGTCGAGGGGCAACAGGCGAAACAAGGCTACTCTGCCGGCAAGGCTTTGTGTGATGCTGCTCATCAAACTGTAATTCTGCGAACCCGACAGGATAAACTGCCCCATTTCACCCGATTGGTCCACCCTGCTCTGAAGGTATGAAAAGAGCTGCGGAGCCCGCTGAACTTCGTCGAAAATGACCCTCCCGCTGTACAGTTCTAAAAAGCCGTTGGGATCATGTACCGCAAACGAACGGACATCCGGGTTTTCAAGGGATACATATTGATAATCCCGAAACCAATTGACCAGCAAGGTCGTCTTTCCCGATTGGCGGGGGCCGGTTACGACTACAATCGGATACAAGCGCAACATCGCTTCCATCTGAGCAGCCAGTGTTCTCTTGATCATGGCAAAAAATGTAAAACAAATATACTTCTATTTTACGATTTGCACAGAACCTGTTTTCCGATTTGCATGGATTTCAGTTTCCGGTTTGCAGGCACCCTGCGGTGCCGGACGAACCCGGGCACCTACCGCCGCGGGCTACAAACGCCCGGGGAGGATAAAAAAACCGGAAGGCTTTCTAAAACCTTCCGGTTTTGAAGGGTTTACGGCGCCAAAACGATTTTTTTGATCTCGATGGCGTGCCCCTGCGGATTAATGAGGTGCAGGTAATAAATGCCGTTGCCGCCCCAGGTGCTGAGGCTGATGTTGGTTTGCTGCTGGTTGATGGCCGTTTCGTTGACGACAGTTTGCCCGAGGGTGCTATTTCCTTGGCATGTCCATCAGTATGAAAAATGATATTTTCCCAGCAGGTGAAGG
>JBIKMV010000232.1:0-4329 GCA_044359055.1 Catalimonadaceae bacterium | reverse complement strand
ATCTGGATTCTTTGCTGGTATACCCTGAAGTTTCCGTTTCTTTTGAAAATCTTTTTGGTTACGGTAATCGCCTTTTTATTGACGATGTGCAGATTGATACGGCCAACAATTGTCCGGATGCACCTACGGTATCTGTAAATGATGATTCGCTTTGCATCGGAAACCAATTGATTCTGACCATGGATTCTATTCCAGGGGCCACCTACGCCTGGTCTGGTCCTGCCAATTTTAATTCTTCAGCCCGTATTGCAACCCGAAACCTCACCACCACCACACAGAGCGGGATATATCAGGGAACGGTCATCAAAAACGGATGCAGCAGTGCCGCAGTGGTTCTCCCGGTTTTAGTATCGGCGGTACCGGCGGTACCGGTTATTACTGTGACCGGAAATACCCTCACGGGTCCTCCCAATCAGGCTGCCTACCTCTGGATTTTCAACGGAGATACCCTGAGCGCCAATACTAGCACTTTGGAAATTACGGCTTCCGGAACTTACATCCTTGTGGTTTTCAATGGCGGCGGATGTTTCAGGGCCTCTGCTCCCCGCAATGTCATATACAATGGTTTGTCAGAAAAGTCTGCCGGAGGATTGCCGATTGTCTATCCCAATCCGGTAGAAGGAAGATTTACTGTTTCCGGTCTTTCCGGTTCGGAAAAAATCTCTATCACCGACATGCAGGGAAAGGTAATCTTTGCTGAATTGCCGGCTGCTGCTCAGAAAAAAGGCTGGGATATCAGCCATTTGCCTTCCGGGGTGTATCACCTTCAAATCCGCTCGGATAAACAAGTATTTCATTCCTGCATTTTGAAAAAATAATGATGAAAGCGATTTTCTTTTTCTTTTTCATTGCCATGGCCTTCTGGGCATGCGATACGGTACCCTATCAAGATGCCTATGAAACCCAGCCCCCCGTGGTGGTAGATACCGGTTCCAAAGACAGCAATGATTTGGATTTCACCCAAAGGGTCTTGCTGGAAGATTATACGGGCCATACCTGCGGAAACTGCCCCTTTGCCGCCGAAGAAGCTTCCCGGCTGGAAAAGGCATTGACCGACAAGGTAGTTGTGATGGCGGTTCACTGTGGTTTCTTTGCCAAACCCAACCTGAATCCTGCCAGCAATAAATTTAAGGCTGATTTCAGAACGCCAACCGGAGATGCGCTCGACATTCAGTTTGGTCCGAGTGCTGCGGGACTTCCTAAGGGCCTCGTGCAGCGTCGGAGTTTTGATGGCGAAAGCAAAGTATCCCTGCTCAGCTACACCGCATGGGATGGAAAATTGCGGGAAGTCCTGAGCCAGCCGGCAAACGAAATCGGGCTGAGGCTGAAGGCGGCATTATCGGGCAATACCCTTTCCCTTACGGCCGATGTGGCTTTCCGTAAGAATATCGAAGGAAAAATCAAACAGGCGGTATATTTGACAGAAGACAGCATTGTCAACTGGCAAAAAAAATATCCTGCACCCGGGGTTACCGAGGAAATACAAAACTATGTGCACAGACACATGCTACGGGGCAGCCTCAGTCCGGTGGGGGGCGATGATTTTCTTTCAGCCCAAAGCACATATTCATCAGGCAATACTTTTAAAAGCAGCTGGGCAGGTACAGTTCCTGCTCTCACACCGGCCATAAAATTAAAGGATACAAAACTGATTTATGTGCTCTACAGGGAAGACAATCAGGAAGTTTTGCAGGTTGGGGAGGTAAAGGTTCCCTGATTGCCGGTTTTCTTTTGAATCTCCGGAAAGATTGCCCTTAGAATATCAGACCTGCTTTTTTTTCTTTTTTTCGGGCCCGGGCTAGGACGCATCGCAATAGTATTTCTACTTTTGGGGCCATATCGGAAGCAAAATGTATCCCCCTGAAGACGACGATATGGCGCTCCAAAAAATCATCATAGCTATTGATGGATATTCTTCCTGTGGTAAAAGCACCACAGCCAAACTTGTTGCTGCAAGGCTTGGGTATGGATATATAGATACAGGTGCGATGTATCGTGCTGTTACCCTGTACTTTACCGAAAAAAATATCAGTCTGACAAACCCCCGGGAAATAGAAAAGGCCTTGCTGGAAATTTCCATTTCTTTTCATCACAATGCCAGGGTAAATGAGAATGAGGCCTTCCTCAATGGGATGAATGTGGAAAAAGAAATCAGGAAAATGTACATTTCAGACCGGGTGAGCGAAGTAAGTGCCATCCCGGAGGTGCGCCATGCCATGGTGGCGCAGCAGCAGAAAATGGGAAGGAAAAAGGGGATAGTAATGGATGGCAGGGACATCGGCACGCGGGTTTTTCCCGAGGCAGAACTGAAGATTTTCATGACCGCCGACCTGGACCTGAGGGCCTACCGAAGGCAGCAGGAACTGATGGAAAAAAGTCAGCTTGTGAATTTTGA
This sequence comes from Catalimonadaceae bacterium, assembly GCA_044359055.1. GTDB lineage: Bacteria > Bacteroidota > Bacteroidia > Cytophagales > Flexibacteraceae > CAMDMI01. Next base: position 1,934 of record JBIKMV010000232.1, on the reverse strand, counting down.
GGAAATAAAAAACAACCTGATACACCGGGATCAAATCGACACCAGCCGCAAAGAATCGCCTCTTACCCAGGCGCCCGATGCTTTTTTACTCGATACCTCGCATATCACCGTAGATGAGCAGGTAGAGCATGTGGTAGGGCTGGCACAGAGCCGTATGCTTTTCCCGCCTGTTTCTTCCTGATAGCAGCGGTTTTTTTTCCTGCTATCCGTCCGTTGTCCAGGATTTGCATTTCCGTACAGCAAACCGCAAGCTTTTTAATCCTACCTTTCTCATCCCGGATATAGCATTTACTTTAACGCTATGGCAGAAACCTATCGGGGAAAAAAAGGAGTTGGGGCGCAGTGTGTGGAATATGCAAAGGGCTGTTGAAACGGGCCTTTTTTTTATGGAAAGGGTGTTGTCGGATGCCAAATCCTACGGTAAAAGTTTCAGAGTACAAACCCGGAATAGCGGGGAAATCTGTATGAATGAAAAATCCTTCAACATTATTTCGTAAATTTGGACGGGCTTTAAATTAAAATGAAGCAAAGAATTTATATTGACACTTCGGTTGTTGGTGGTTATTTTGACGATGAATTTTCAGAAGCTACAATTCCTTTTTTTGACCGGGTCAAAAGCGGAGAGATTGTAATTATCGTTTCGGATATTCTTGAAGCTGAACTTATGAGAGCACCTGAATTTGTGAAAGAGCTTTTGGCAAATATACCTGAATTACAGATTGAAAAAGTGAGGCTTACACCCGAAGTAATTGAGCTTGCTGACAAATACATTGAGGCAAAAGTTGTGGGGAAAACAAGCCGAGCCGACTGTCAGCATATTGCAATTGCGACACTCTGCAACGCGGATGTTTTGGTAAGTTGGAACTTTAAACATATTGTAAATCTTGACAGAATCAGAGGTTATAACGGTATCAACTACCAAAATGGATATAAAATGATAGAAATCAGAACACCCCAAGAATTGACAAAATATGGAAACGAAGATTAAAAAAGCGGAAAAAAAGTTTGACGCGATTAAAACCATGCGTGAGATACGAGACAGTATCAATCTTGAAATAATGAATATGACTTATGAACAAGAACGAGCCTATTTGGACCGGCTTCTTGCTCAAGGGCAACCCAAAACGAAGTGATGCACTTCTGCTCCGCCCGCTGATGTCTTCTTTTTCTGATTTGTCATAAATGGAAAGAAGCACTACTGTTTCCCGAACCGAAACCACACAGGTAATTACCCTCGCTCCGCCACTTTTACCATGTCCCTTACTCTTTATGGCAAGCCGTATTTTGTAGCAATGCTTACCAATAGATGTGCCTAAAATTGGATTTTGTTCAAGGTCTGTTTGAAGTTTTATAACATCCTCTTTGATTGAGGGATATATTTTAGAAAGTTTTTTTAATTCCTTTTCAAATGTACTTGAGGCCTCAATTTTAAAGCTCATCCAAAATATCTTTGAGTGGCCTTGTCTTCAAAGTTCCTTTTTGCAGTGCTATGTAATCTTCCTTTAAATCGTTTATAATCTGCTCTTTGGTGCGTTCTCCTTCTTCCTCTTTTTGAATCAGCTCGGCAAGTTCGGCCCTTTGCTGCTGGCTGAAATGAGCCCTGATCTGATTGGCCAATTCATTAAGGCTCAGACTGGCATAGATTTGAATTCGAGCTTCCATTTTGATTAGATCTCAATAACAAAAATAAGGAAAAAAAATTAAAATGAGCCGACAATAGAAGGGATTCAAGTCAGTTTAAGGCTTTGTTATGGGGCAGCTCCCCTTCGCAGGAATTTCCATCCCGTACCCCGGTTAGGTAAATAGGATCACTCTTTGTCAGAGGGTCTGAAAATCTCAAAGTGTACTGTCTGGGAGCGTGTCTCCTCGCATCAACTCGACAGTTGCCCGAAAATAACGATTTTCACTTCACCGTTTTTCAAACATCGCCGCCT
>JBIKMV010000231.1:0-4330 GCA_044359055.1 Catalimonadaceae bacterium | reverse complement strand
TGTCACGGTTTGCCGCTTTGCTTTTTTGCTTTGCCTTTGCCCTTCCGGATACTGTTTTTGGGGCGAGGCCCAGAGTACTGGCTACCATCAACATCATTGCCGATATGGCTGCCCATGTTGCCGGACCACATCTGGAAATCAACTCTCTGCTTCCCGCCGGCACCGATCCGCATACCTATGAGCCTACGCCCAAAGATGCCAGGGTCGTTTCAGAGGCCGATCTGATTCTCAAAAATGGGCTGCACCTGGAAGGCTGGCTCGATAAGCTCATTGCCAGTGCCGGAAGTGGTATTCCGGTAGGAGAGGTTACCCGTCTGGTTGCCCCCATCCGCTCAGCCGATTACCAGAATTCTTACGACCCCCATGCCTGGATGACCCTGGCCAATGCCCGCCTGTATGTGCAGGCCATCACCTCCATTTTTTCTGAGCAGTTTCCCGGGTTTAAACACAGTTTTAAAGAAAATGCTGCCCGCTATCTGGCTGAAATTGAGGCAACTGAATTGAAAATCAGGGCAATGACCGAAAGCATTCCCCCCCAAAAACGATTTCTCATCACCAGCCACGATGCCTTCCGCTATTTTTCCAGAGCCTATGGTTTTGAGGTGGCTTCTATCATGGGCACTTCTACCGATGCCGATGTAAGTCTGTTGGATATCAACCATTTAATTCACATGGTGAAAGCCAATCAGGTACCGGCCATTTTTGTGGAGATGGCCATTAACCCCAAAATACTGAGTCAGCTTGCCTCCGATCTCGGCATTGCCATTGGCGGAAAGTTGTATACCGATTCTTTTGGTCCCAAAGGCTCTGAGGCAGATAACTATCTGAAGATGATGATTTTCAATGCCAAAACCATCACCTCGGCCCTGAGCGCTGTTCCGCAGGCACCTTCTCATTTCGACCAAACCCAGACCTATATCCTGATTCTTGTTCTGGGCCTGGTGTTTTTTGCCTCATTTGGATGGGTAGCCCGCCATATGTATCCCCGCTTTGATGAAAAGGCCAACTGGCAAAATTATGAACTGGAAATCAACAACCTGTCGGTAATGGTGGAGCAAAAAATGATTTTGTCCAACCTGTACCTCAGCCTTCAGCCCGGCTATGTGTATGGCATACTCGGTGCCAATGGCTCCGGCAAATCTACCCTGATAAAAACCATGGTAGGTTTATTGCCCCCGCTCTCAGGTCATATCCATTTGCATGGAAAACCTGTCCTTCATTTTTTGCGGCATATTGCCTATCTTCCGCAAAAAGAGGATTTCGATATGCAATTTCCGGCCACGGTGGAAGATGTGGTAAAGCTGGGCTTTTTTCCCGCCTTGTCCGGCCTGGGCAGGCTCAGCATGGACCAACAGGACCGGTTCGAAAATGTACTGGACCGGCTCGAAATCCGGGACCTGAAAGACAGACCCATATCCATGCTTTCGGGAGGACAGTTTCAAAGGACACTACTGGCAAGAGCCCTCTGCCAGAATGCCGAGGTATTTATTCTTGATGAACCTTTTGTGGGAGTAGACCATGCCACCGAAGAGATCATCATTCAATTGCTCAAAGACCTCGCCGCAAAGGGCAAGATGGTGCTCATGGTACACCACGATCTTACCAAGGTGAGGTCTTACTTTGACCGGTTGGTTATGATCAACCAGCGAATAATCGCCTCCGGCCCTGTAAATGAGGTGTTTACGGAGGAAAATATCCAGGAAACCTATTCGGGTAAAGTTACTTTGCTTCAGAAAGCCCTTCAGCTTATCAAACCCTGACCGTGGAAAACATTTTCGAATACGATTACGCCATCCGCTCCCTCTGTGCCTCTTCTCTTGTGGGCCTGATGTGCGGCATTCTGGGATGCTTTATTTTTCTGCGGAATATGGCGCTTGTGGGTGATGCCCTGTCGCATGCCATCCTGCCCGGTGTGGTGGTGGGTTTCGTAGTGGCCGGCCAGAGTGTGCTGGCTTTTTTCACCGGCTCAGTCATTGCCGGGCTGGTTGCCGCTTTTCTCATTACCTATATCCAAACCCGGGTAAAGTCGAAGGAAGATGCGGCCATTGGGGTGGTGTTCAGCACCATGTTTTCGCTTGGGGTCATCGGTATTTCCATCCTCACCCGGCAGGAAGGGGTTCACCTGGATTTGAAGGATTTTTTATTCGGTAATGTGCTGGCCATTACGCCTCAGGACCTTTGGATTACAGCTTTGGTTGCATTTTTTGTGCTCTTCTCTTCCATGGCCCTGTACCGATTTTTGTTCTTCACCACTTTCGATCCCACGCTGGCCGGGGCCATGGGAATCCGTACCGAGGTAATCCATTATTTCATAATGCTGCTCCTCAGTTTTACGGTGGTGGCATGCATGCAGTCTGTCGGGGTTATTTTGGTGGTGGGCATGCTCATTATGCCGGCTTCAGCAGCTTATACCCTTACCAAAAGACTTCCCTCTATGCTTATGATTTCGGCTGCAATCGGGGTATTTTGCACTGTATCAGGGTTTTTACTGGCCTTTGCCCTCGATATTACACCCGGTCCGGCCATGAATGTGGTGGGAGCGATGGTCTATATTTCTGCCATATTCTTTGCTCCGAAAACCGGAAAAATAAGCCTTTGGCTCAGCCGAAGAAAGGCCGGGATGGCTATGAAAATGGACGATCTCATCAAAGCAATGGTGGCCGAAGGTCCAAATAAAGACCCTGATCTTCAGGCCATTCAGAGTAAAATGAACTGGAGCAATGCTCTTTGGAAGGAGGTCTGGGTTGGCCTTCTGCAAAATGGATGGCTTGAGGACAAGAATGGAAAATGTACACTTACCGGGGCCGGGCTCAAGCGGGGATTTGAACTCATGGGTGCCCATCGAACCTGGGAACAGTTTTTGGTGGAAAACCTGAAGTACAGCAAGGATCAGGTTCACCTGCAGGCGGAGGAACTTGAGCACTTTCTGACCCCGCAGCTGGTGGAAGAAATTCAGACTGAGCTGGGGCGGCCGCTCAAAGATCCGCATGGAGCCTACATTCCGCAGAGCGGCAATGCGGCTGAAGTATTTTTCTCCGAACTGAAGGCGGGCGAAAAAGCCCTGGTACTTACCCGGCAGCCAAACGAGCATGTAATGGCCTTGCTTTGGCAAAATGGCATTACCCCGAATTTTTCCGTAACATATCTGGAAAGCCGGTCTTCCGGTATTCTGGTAAAGGTAAACCGGCTGGAAAAAGAAATCCCCCACGAGCTGGCCAAAACCATGGTTGTCATGAAAATAGGCGTGACTTCTTAGTTCAAATTAAACCTGAGCTGAATCCCAAAGCGGGTTGTTCGGGTAGGGAAGGAGTTGGAAGTGAGTGGGGTGGTCTTCACATAGCTGAAGTAGGCCTGCAGATTCAATCTTTGGTTTACCATATAGCTTGCTGTCGGCCTGATTTGCAGCTCCTGCGTTGAGCCTTGCTGCGGGGCATTGGTCTGGTTAAAAAACCGCTGCACATTCAGTACATTACGGTAAGAAACATCGCAGCGAATGGTTACCTCATTTTTCAGAATCACTTGCTGGCCCTGTATTTTCATTGGCAGTTTCACACCCGATTTCTGAAATCCTGCACCGAAGGTAAAATCCTGTGTCCGCTGTTCGGTGACAGAAGCATTGGATGTATTCAGCACTATTGTCCGGTCCCGGTTGTAATCAAACTTGAGGGTAACCTTGCTTTTGGTTCTCACATTCACTCCGATTAAGGGGCTGAAACGCTCAATTATGGATACCTGATTGATGTTATAGGGCGGTATGAGCACTCCCGTTTCCGATACCTGATTGGGTGTAATGTCTTTGTTACGGTCCAGCTGAAGGCTTTCTCCGGCATATCTCAAAGAACTGGTAAACTGGTCTACCGAGTAGGTGCAGGTGTATCCGTGGGTGAGGTTGATACTGGAAAATTTCTTCTCAAAAAACGGAATTTTGGTAAGGCCGCCATAGTCAATCCTCCAGTTGGGCAAAGGAATAGCCGGAAAAGCCGAAAGCCCCACCTTTTTGATGTCCTGCCCTGTGTAAGCTGCAATGAAAGCGGGAATCAGAACATTCTGTCCGTCTTTTTTGTACAGGGAGTCTTTTTCTGAAAGGTTGCCCGGTTGAGGCGCACCCGGCTGACGAATCAGACGGTTTTGGATAGAATCGCGGTACCGTTCAAAGGTATTGAATTCGGGTGTACGGAAGCGGTCATTCGGATCGTTGTTGCTGAATGCCGTAGAAATGGCGATGGTAGAAATGGAGTAGCTTCCGGTCCGGCTCGGGGTTTGGGCAAAAAATTTCGGCTTGCCGTCTGCTGTTCGTATCAGGGTGTTACCGGCCGAATCAATCTGAGTC
>JBIKMV010000230.1:0-4340 GCA_044359055.1 Catalimonadaceae bacterium | reverse complement strand
TGGATATTAAACAACGATACCCTATCCGAGCCCGACTGTCTCAGCGCGATGATCCGGCAATTTGATTCTGACAGGCAAGCGGGCATTAAAACCGGGGGCGTAGGCCCGAAAATCTGCTATATGCAAAAGCCCGGGACCATCCAATCTACAGGAAGTATTTTTAAGCCCTGGCTTTGCTACTCCAGGCTTGTGGATCAAAACGAGGACCGAAATTCAGCAGGATTGCAGTCTAAAAATCACATTCATCATCTGGTGGGAGCATCTGTTTTATTTGACAGAAAGATTTTTGAAGAGACCGGTCTTTTCTGTGAAGATCATTTTGTTTATCTGGAGGAAATTGACTTTTCGATTCGGGCCGGAAGAAAAGGCTGGACCTTTTCTTTTCAGCCGGAGGCTGTCATGTACCACAAGGAAAATGCCACCATTTCCAAAGCAGACCGCCACCCGGTTGGCAACATGACTGACTTCTACTGGAGCCGTAATAAAATACTGGTAACCCTTCGGTATTTTCCGTGGTTTTTACCCACCGTTCTCCTCAGTTCGGTGCTTTCGGCTTTGGCGAAATCCATCAGAAACCGCAGTTTGTGCCGGTTCTTTTTTTATCTGGATGCCATGGCTTCGGGGTTTACCTTCTTTTTTGGCCGGAACAGTGACATTAAAATTTATCATCATAAATATTTGAAAAAGTGAGCATTACCCTGCTTATCATTCTGGCTACCGTGGCCTTTTCCATCTGGGGATTTCAGTCGCCCGGTATTTTTTACAAGTATGCCTTTTATCCCTTCAAGGTGTATGCAAACCGGGAATATCTGCGATTTTTCAGCAGCAGTTTGCTTCATGTAAACTGGTCGCATCTTCTTTTCAATATGCTTACCCTCTTTTTTTTCGGTGCTGCAGTGGAGGAGTCATTTGAATACTACAGGCCCGGTTACGGGGCACTGATCATGGCCGGGATGTACATTTCGGCGATGGTAGTTTCAGAACTTGGCACCCTCATGAAATACAAAACCGACCGGAGCTACAGCTCAGTCGGAGCCTCAGGCGCGGTTTCAGCGATATTGTTTTCCTCCATCTGGTTTATGCCCACCAAGATGATTCTGGTGATGTTTATCCCCATGCCGGGGTTTGTTTTTGGTGGTCTTTATTTGCTTTATACCGCCTGGGCTGCAAAAAATGATTATACAGGCCATATCAATCACGATGCCCACTTTTATGGCTCGGTTTGGGGAATCCTGGTAACCCTTGTGCTAGCCCCCGAAAGTCTGGGAGCATTTTTTCATCAGTTGGCAAGGTTTAGTTTTTGATTGGATATAATCCCGGAAAATTCAAACCTCTTTTCAGAAGCTGCTATTAGGAAAAGTCTTCATTTACAGGTAAATCCGTAACAATATCTCAAAGCCGGTCGAGACATTGAATGAGAGCTGCCCGGTACCGGTCCCATGAATACCTGAGCGCTGCATTTCTGGCTTCACTTCGCATGGCGGCATATTCTGCATTCGATTTTTGCCTGAGCTTTTCCAGAGCAGTGGCAATGGCTCCCGCATCGCGGATGGGTATAATCCAGCCACTTTTTTCATTTTCAATTACATCCGGACCCATGCTGTGCGCTGTGGTGATGACAGGCAATCCGGCAGCCATGGCTTCCACAATCACCAAACCGAAACCTTCGAAAATGGTGGGCAAAACCAATACATCAAATTGGGTGTACAACTGAAAAAGTTCATACTGCGACACCGGTGGGTGGTAATGCAGCAGATGTTTTCGCTTTTCAAATCCGCCGCCTGAGCCCTGAATTCCACCGTAAACATGTAGTTCTATATCGGCTCGGTTCAGCTTTTCCATGGCATCGAGCAGGTAAGACATTCCCTTTCGCTGGGTAACCGTTCCGGCAAAAAGTACCTTTAGTTTTCTGTTTTCCAGATTCTTGTGTTCCAGGGAATGAGGGATTTTTTCGGCCTCGAATCCCAGGGGCAGGATTTCGATTTTGGAGGCCTCTATTCCCGATTCCAATAGCGTCCACCGGGTAAAGGCAGAAGCGGCAATCACCTTATCGGCCACAATGGGTTCGTTTTCGAGCCTTTTTTCGTAATGGCCCGGAAAAAAAAGATTATCAATGCTGTCGGCCCACTCTTTATGAAGAGCGGCTTCTTCGCCCAGAATTTTTTTTGCCTGCACCACATGGGCAGTAGCAAGTTCGCAGATGGCCATTTTACCTTCAATCCGGGCAGCAATAAGGGAGTCGTGGCAGGATCCCTGAAATCCCCAGAAATATCCGGATGTAATGGAGGGCATAAGGCGGGCCATCATGGCATCAAAATCCATATCACGACGGTAAACAAGATTCTGTACTGCCGCACTTTTGCCTTGCAGTTTCCTCATTAAAAACTCCCTGATTTCAAAAGACCAGTGGCTATGAACAAAGGGGGCAGAGAGCCCTTCCAGAAAGCGTCTGGAAAAAAACTTATTGCCAGACTTCAAAAAGAAGTTTTGAAGCCAGCTTTGTTCGACATAGGAACTGGTATAAAAACCTTCCAGCCTGCCCATATCTTTCAGCGCCCTGGCCAGGTGATAGGCATGCTGCTTCCCGGAGTGCGAAACCGTTACAAGTTTTTGAGACAAAAGGATTTGATTTTGCTTCTTTGCGGTGCGCAATTTGCCAAAGTCGTTTGAAATCATTGTCCAATTTTCTCAAAAACCTGCTTTCTGTAAAAAGTTCGCTGATAGCGGTGGCATTGCGGGCCCTTTCGGCACTGGCCCTAGGAAAATGGATTGCCATCCTGTTCGGCCCCTATGGTACCCTGATTTTCGGACAGATTATGAACCTTTTCGGGGTTTTTTCTACCCTCAGCTACGATGGACTTAGCAAGGGGATGATTAAAAACGGAGCCTCAGAAATTAATCCCGAAAAGGCATCTGCCTGGGTACAGGCTGCACTTCAGATTCTTTTATTGCTGATGAGCCTTGCAGTTGTCCTCATATATGCTGCGGGGATGCTGACCGACAGGCTTTTACCTCTCTCTGCTTCGCCTGCGTTTCCTGTTCTTCTGCTTTGTTTTTTTCTGTTATCTCTCTCCTATTTTCTGGGTCAGATTTTTCTGGTGTGGCAAAAATCCAATCTTCAGGCCATTTGCTCGGCCTTGCTTTCCGGTGGGGGCATTGCCGGTTTTGCTCTGGCCCGATGGTTCGGGGCCGGATTGATGTCCGCCATGATCTGGATGTTGCTCGGTCAGGCATTAGCGGGCATTTCGGGTTTTCTGTATTTTCAAAGGTTTATCCCCCGGCGATTTATCAAGCCTTCGTCGGTCTGGGTTCTTGCCCGTCCTTTGCTCCACTATGTGCTGGCCTTATCTTCAGCAGGTTTTATTCAGCATGGATTAAACTACCTCTGGGTTCAGTGGGCCATGGGGCAGTCGGGTGCAGAAACCATGGGTATCTGGATGGCCATGAACCGCCTCGCCGACATGGTCAATATTCCTGTTCTGGCCATTGCCAATACGGTTCTTCTGCCCCGTTTATCTGCCAGACTCAGCGATGAAAAAGGCATCCGGGAGGTGATTTTACCGGTTTTTCAGAACAGCTTCGGATTTATAGTAATTTTTATGCTGCTCCTTTTTCTGGTGTATCCTCAGGTTTTGCATTTGTTTTATTCATCAGGATTCAATGCAGAGCCATCTTGGATAGTGTGGCAACTGGCGGGGGATGTTTTCAAGAGTAGCTCCTATTTTATTTCCATACTTATGCTGGTGATGGGCCATACCCGGTTTTTCTTCATTCTGGAAATTGGCTCCGTGCTGTTTCTGATGGGATGCAGCCGGCTCCTTCTGCCCCAGATGGGAACCGAAGCCTACTTCCTCATTCATTTCTTTCGCTATCTGATATACTGGCTTTTGATAGTGATGCGCTACAGGCGGTATCTGATCTGAGACCTGTTGGTTTGAAAGCCATACCGGCCTGTACACAAGGACATAAAAAAAATATCCGGTTTTAGTTATCCTTCCAGCAAAGCTTTCAGCCCTTTCCATTCGTCACGCAGGCGGGCAGCTTCGATAAAATCCAGGTCCCGGGCAGCTTTTTCCATTTGTTTCTGGGTTCTTTCTGCGAGCTTTTTGATTTCTTCTTTGCTCATGTGGCTGGTTACGGGGTCGGCGGCTGTGTTTATTTCATCCGGTTCCACATAATACTTTTTGTCCCCAGCTCCCCTGCGGTTGTCGGCCACTTTGGTTTGCTGTAGAATGGAATCTGTGGATTTGAAGATGGTTCTGGGTACAATGCCATGGGCGTCATTGTAGGCTTTTTGCAAACTCCTTCTGCGGTTGGTTTCCGAAATGGCCTTTTCCATG
>JBIKMV010000229.1:0-4344 GCA_044359055.1 Catalimonadaceae bacterium | reverse complement strand
CTGCGAGCCGGGCCTACATTCCCAAAGGCATGTGGCCCAGGCTTTCTGCCTTGCTGAAAAGCCACCTTTCAGAAATCAGAATGGGAAGTGTGGAAGATTTCCGGAATCTGGTGAATGCTGTGATTGACAGGAAATCATTTGACAAACTCAAAAGGTACATTTCCGATGCCCAAAACAGCCCAATGGCGGAAGTATGGGCCGGAGGAAAATGTGATGATGCTGTTGGGTATTTCATCGAACCAACCATCATCCTGACCGAAGACCCCATGTATGTCACCATGCAGGAAGAATTGTTTGGTCCGGTCCTAACGATTTATTTTTACGAAGACAGCAAGTTTGAGCGGGCACTTGAGTTGGTAGACAGCACATCGCCCTATGCCCTGACCGGTGCAGTTTTTGCCCAAAACCGGTACGCCATAGAACTGGCTACCAGAACCTTGTATCATTCTGCCGGAAATTTCTACATCAACGATAAACCCACCGGTGCCGTAGTAGGTCAGCAACCATTCGGCGGCGGAAGGGCCTCCGGCACAAACGACAAAGCCGGCTCTGTGCTCAATCTCTACCGCTGGGTTTCTCCCCGGGCCATCAAAGAAACCTGGAATCCCCCGGTTTCGGTGGGATATCCGTTTATGAACGAGGCCTGATCGGCGTACAATTTCGAGAATATTTTTCCTTCAGGCCTGACTTTTGAAAGTGACTTTCCGGGCTTTTGCGGATGGCACCCAAAGGGCAAAAACAGAAACCACCATCACCCACAGGGCGGTCAGGATAAAGTCTAAGCCCTGGATATCAATAGGATAAGCCTGAATTTGGGTACTCTGCATCCCCAGTGGAACGAATCCAAACCAAAGTTGTGCCAGACAAACCAACCAGCCCAGAGCCAGCCCCAGAATAAGTCCGAGGCCGGAAATCAGCCCGCCCAGCCAATGGACGAGGCGGGAAAGCATGGATGGCATCATCCCCAGGGAAGACAGGATAAAAAAATCCTGTTTTTTATTGATTACCAACATACTGCAACTCACAAAAAGGTTGAAAGAGGAAATCAGGATGATAAAACCCAAAGCCATAAAGACAAAAAGCTTTTCAATCTTCAGAATCCGGAACAGGTCGGCGTGCTGCTCCATTTCATTTTTTACTGCAAAATCTTCCCCGAGGATGCTTTGCAGTTTCTCCTGAATGCTTCCGAGGTCTTCCGGTTTTGAAACATAAACCTCAAGATGACTCATGCCGCTGGGTCTATCCATCAGTTCCCTGGCAGACTCAAGGGGAATGATAACCTGATTTTCGTCGCGGTACATGATACCACATGGCATGATGGCCAGCGTATTAAATATTCTAGACAAGCCGGGTTTCAGGATTTTTTTTCGCTTTGGATACAGAATTTTCAGGTAATCAAATTGATTCTTGAGGCTGACATCGAGGGCATCGCGGATACCGGCAGAAATCAGGGCCCGGGGCTCGTTGCCTTCCATAAGGATATTTTTTCCCTGCTTTACCAAAGAATCCAACCGGCTGAGTCCTGCCGAGGCAGGCTCCCTTCCCACCACTTCCACCACCATTTGACCCTCATCGTATTGCAGAGCGGCTTTATCTTTCATCACCTCAAAAACCCCGGCAACACCCGGCACCCCGGATAATTTCTGCTTCATACCGGGGGTAATTTCAAAAAATTTACCCTCCTTTTTTTCTACTTTCAGATCTGGGTCCTGGTGATGAAAAATGTTAACCAGCAGATTTTCAAATCCGTTGAAAGCAGAAAGAACAATAATCATGGCCATGCTTCCGAGCAAAATCCCGAGAAAAGAAAGCAGGGACAGAATCTGAACGGTGGAGGCTTTTCGCAGGGCCAGCAGATACCGCAGGGCTATTCTGAAAGAAAGCATGCGCAAAAATGGTAGGAAAACCACAGAAATGAAGAAACATTCAAAAACAGGCAATCAAATTCAGAAATGACTAATTTTGGCCCATGATTGATTGGTTGAAAAACAACCTGCCGAATTTCCTCACCTGTATCAACCTTTTGTGCGGGATTACGGGCATTTTTCTTCTGGCGGAACAGGGTCTTCAGAAAACAGACTGGATTGAATATCTTGTACTTATAGCCGGACTGGCTGATTTTGTAGATGGATTTGCAGCACGCCTGCTGAAGTCCACATCTGCCATTGGCAAAGACCTGGATTCCCTGGCAGACTGCGTTACTTTCGGGGCCCTTCCGGCTCTTTTGCTGTTTCTCTCCATGCAAAAAGAAGGTTTGGGTTATTTATCATATTCTGCTGCCCTCATTGCTGTGTTCTCCGGAGTAAGGCTGGCCATTTTCAACAACGACAGCGGGCAAAGGGATCAGTTTATTGGAATGCCCACACCAGCCAATGCGTTTTTCATCGTTTTTCTATCGGGAAGTCTCCTGAATTCCGGATCTCAAATTCCGGGATGGTTTTTTCCGGCCCTTGCCCTTTTCACAGCCTTCTGGCTCATTATGCCTGTGCCACTTCTGGCATTGAAATTCAAATCTTTTTCCCTGAAAAAAAACTGGCCCCGTTTTCTTGTTCTCAGTTTATCCTTATTAGGCATCCTGTTTTTCGGAAAACTTGGCATTGCTATGAGCGTTTTGTCTTATCTTGCTGTCTCTATTTTTATTTTAATTTTTTCCGACCATGCAGTTCAAAGCCAAGGTTAATGTAATGCCCCAAAAAGAAATTCTGGATCCGCAGGGGAAGGCCGTGGAACAGGCCATGAAACAATTGGGGTTTTCTCAGGTTGAAAATGTCAGAATAGGCAAAAGAATTGAATTTCTCGTTGATGCGGCCAACCGCGAAAGCGCATGGGAAATGGTGAATGAAGCCGGAAAAGGTCTGCTTGCCAACCTTATTATGGAAGATTTTACTGTGGAACTTGAAGAAATTGTCTGATTTTTTCGGGTGATTCTAAATATTCAGCCTTCGGTTCCGTTATGCCCCTTCTACCAAATTAACTCCATGAAAAAAACTGCATCTTTTGTTTTTCTGTTTTCTGTTCTGATTCTGCATTTCACGCAGGCTCAGACGAAAACCATACAAAGAACTGAGAAAATAGTTTGGCAAAGCCCCGCTGAATCCCGGACCAATCTGGGTGAGCCCACCAAAGTTTTACCCTGCGAGGGTTGCAATGCCTGGAAAAACAACAATCGATTTCCCCATAAAACCATCTTCATAGAAGGGATGAAGGCAAAAACAGTAAAAACTCTGAATGAAAAATGGGTGGAATTGCCGGTTTGGGAATTGGCAGCCATTGATACTTCAGCTGAGTTTCAGCAAACGCAGATATCGTTTGAAAAAGGAGAAAAAGAAAGGGCTCCCGGCACCGAAATTACCATCAGCCTCATCAGAAAAAATGGCAGAAAATGGGAAAAACTGGAATCCCTGAGCATCACGGCCGCAGGAGAAAGTTTTTCAGAATCTGAAAAAAGAGAATCCCGTATAATGACGGAGGGAAACTCAGTTCTCGCCACCGGCTCCTGGGTAAAAATGGGCGTGATAACCGATGGTGTTTATCAGCTCACTGCTGCCGACCTCCGCCCGCAGGGCCTCGAACTGAACGGTACTCTGGCAACCGAAATCAAAATATATGGCTCAGGAGGAAAAATGTTGTCTGAGGCCAACCGGGACTTTAAGTTCACAGACCTGAGGCAGATTGCCATTCAGGTAGAAGACGGGGGAGATGGAGTTTTCAACGAAAACGACCGTATTCTATTCTTCGGGCAGGGTCCTGACAACTGGAACTTCAACTCCGGAACAAAACTGTTCAACTTCCAGAAAAATTTATATTCCGATACTTCTTATTATTTTATCACCACATCTCCGGGTTCTGGTCTCCGGATTGCACAAACTCCTTCGGATCCGCTACCGGAAATAATCGAACTGAATTATCATGAAAAATGGGCCTATGCCCCGGACAATGTCAATGTGCTATCCGCCGGAAGGGAATGGTATGCAGATGTGCTGGACTTCAATTCTACCAAAAGCATCGTATTTCAGACCCCAAATCTGGTTACCGACTCCTCCCTGACCGTGAACATTGGGATAATGGCAAGAAGCAGTGTGGCTTATCCATTTAAAATCACCATGAACGGAGTAGGAATCGGCCTGGATATCACCCCGAGTCCCGTAAACCTGTCGGCCCGCTTTTCCAACTACGGAACCGAAGCAGGCCTGACCCGGGTGCTTAAAGCCGGCCCAAATACCGGTTCGCTTAATTTCAATATTTTATATGACAAACAAGGCAACTTTACTTCCATCGGATACATCAATCATGTCATAGTTAATGGATACAGAAGTCTGGGTTCAGGAGGAAATTTCGGATTCA
>JBIKMV010000060.1:0-13954 GCA_044359055.1 Catalimonadaceae bacterium | reverse complement strand
GATTTTCCCCATCTTTAACCGCATTCCAATTCCAATCCGGGATAATGGGGCCTTCGATGAGGGATTTTAATTTTTTCCTCGACAGGGTTTTGGCTGCAGCTTCTTTCAGGGCATCTTCAAATTGAATATCGCCGAGTTCATGCAGGGCAAGGGCCTGCGTAATGGCAAGATTGGCCGAGAAAGGGTATTTCCGGCTCATCTGCTTAATCCAGTCCAAATTCTCACCGGAGACTTTTTCCGGCTTCTTCATTGTACTGAGGAAAAGTGCCGCATTCATGTTACCAGTTGGCTACAGATTTGTTAAAAATATCGAGGATAATCTGGTCAGAAATGGTTTCTATCAGGTCTCTTTCCACCGAAGCAAAGGATTTGTTCTGATCGAAGTCTGCAAAAAAAGAAAAGGACTGATCAAAATCCTGCGCTTTGTTCTGCCGGTTAGTAAATTTTACCTTCACCCCGATGGTGAGTCGGGTTTGTGCTGCCCTTTCCACACCCGTTCCCCCGGGAGTGCCGGTCGGGGCTACAGGCGAAAGGGCATATTGGGTAATGGTGGCTTCCAGATTCATGTCGCCTTCCCGGTTTACCAGACTCAGATTGGTATTTCGCTGATAATATTCCCTTGTTTTTTCAGAAAATGTCTGAGCAAGAAAAGGCGGACTTGTTGTGGTGCGGTCGGCAAAGTTGAGAACCGAAATGGTTTTGGTATCCGGAGAGATATTCGCACCTGTAAAGCTGTACACTCCGCAGGCCTGAGAAAAGCAGAGTATCAGCCATAGGGCCAAATGTATTTTCCCCTTATTCTTCAATGCCGAAAAGTTTGATTTTGCGGTACAAGGTGCGCTCGGAAATACCCAGATCTCTGGCGGCATACTTCCTGCGGTTGTGGTTCTTTTTGAGGGCTTTCAGAATCATTTCCTTTTCCTGAATCTGCAGCGAAAGTGATTCTTCCTCAGTCTCATGGCTGATATCCAGAACCCGTTCATAAGGATGGTCGTCTTCTACCATGATATCAGCTTTGGAGGGAACAAGCGGGGCAGGTTCAGAAATGGCAGTCCCCTGATTTTCCTTGATGGAAACAGGCGAAACCGAAATACCATGAAACAAATCGGGGTGTTTGGCCAGCGATTCAGCCGATGCGCCTCCTCTTGAAACCATTTCCAGAACAAATTGCTTCAGTTCTGTGACATCACGCCGCATATCGAAGAGTATTTTGTAAAGCAAATCCCGCTCGCTCATGCCCGAGTCGGCATAGCCTTTCACATCGCCAAACAGGGTGGGTAGCATGGAATCAGTGGCTCTTGGGAGGTAATTTTTCAGGGTTTCGGCAGCGATTTCACGGTCCATTTCCAGGATGGAAATCTGTTCGGCAATGTTTTTGAGCTGCCGGATATTGCCCGGAAAACGGTAATCAAGAAGCAGTTCTTTGGCCTCTTCATTCAGCCTTACAGGTTTAACGCGGTATTTTTCGGCAAAATCAGCAGCGAACTTTCTGAAAAGCAGATCAATATCGTTGCCCCTTTCCCTCAGAGGCGGAACCACAAGCGGTACTGTATTGAGACGGTAATACAGGTCTTCCCTGAATTTTCCTTTTTGAACCGCTTCCAGAAGGTTGACATTGGTGGCCGCAACCACCCGCACATCTGTTTTTTGCGTTTTGGAACTTCCTACACGGATAAACTCTCCGTTCTCCAGAATCCGCAGCAGGCGGGCCTGTGTGCCTAGGGGCATTTCTGCAATTTCATCCAGAAAAATGGTGCCGCCGTTGCTCACTTCAAAGTATCCCTTTCTGGCCTCCGTCGCCCCGGTAAAGGAACCCTTCTCGTGGCCAAACAACTCAGAATCAATGGTTCCTTCAGGAATGGCGCCGCAGTTTATGGCAATAAACTGACCATGCTTCCGAGCACTCAGATTGTGAATGATTTTTGAAAAAGATTCCTTTCCCGAACCGCTCTCGCCTGTAATCAGTACGGTAAGGTCTGTGGGCGCAACCTGAATGGCCACTCGTATGGCATGGTTGAGTGCTACAGAATGACCGATGATGTCGAATCTTTGCTTTATGCTTTGAATTTCTTCCTGATTTACCATTGCCTATTGATTCAGAATTTTTTCAATTTCTTCCATTTTGCTTTCCGAGTAGGCGCCTGAAGTACTGTACAGCACATTTCCGCCGGAATCGATTACAAAAAACCAGGGGGTATCAGGGTTGTTGATTTTAAGGGCCGATTTGATTCCATCTGCTTTGCCTTTGTACAACAAAACATTCGATTGCAAACTTTTGTCCATCCCTTCCTTCATTTTTTTCTCCGCTTTTCCGGCTGCAGCCTGGAGCACTCCAGAAAATACAGGTACGAAGTAGCAATTCACATCGTACACATCGGTAGGAATGATATTGTTGGGATCCGGCTTTTCAATAAAGGTGGAATATGCAGGCTGAAACCAGGTGGAAAGTTCTTTTTCTGCTTTTTGAGAAAAGGCCATGCCCAGCACGGTGGTTTTGCCATTGTTATCGCCGGGAAGGTTTACTTTTTTTCCTTCCAGTGAAGTACATTCCATGACAGGAAAGCGGGTTTGGGCAGAAGCGTTTGAAATGAATGCGCCTCCTAAAAGGCACAAAATAAAATATCGAATCATTACTTTTCTATTTGAATTGTTTACTGAATAAGCGAATTTAAAATGCTACATCATTCCATTACTTCTCCAAACAATGTACCCCCGGTGCAGCCTGTAACGAGTACATTCACATACTGCCCGGCTTTCAGGTTTCCCTTATCAAATACCACCACGGCATTCTGGTCATTACGGCCAAAAAATTGATTTTCTGAGCGTTTGCTGTTGCCTTCAATCAGTACCCGCTGCACCTTGCCCACATGGAGCTGGTTTCGCTTCAGGGAATTTTCTCTTTGAACGGCAATGATTTCGTTCAGCCTGCTGAGTTTGATTTCCTGGGGTATATCATCGGGATATTTTTTGGCTGCCGGGGTATTGGGCCTTTCAGAATAGGCAAACATGTAAGCAAAATCGTATTCCACTTCTTTCATAAGCGAAACAGAATCGAGGTGTTCGTCCCCGGTTTCAGAGCAAAATCCCGTAATCATATCAGTGGAAATTCCGCAATCCGGACCGATTATTTCTCTGATGGCTCGAACCCGGTCCAGGTACCATTCCCTGTCATAGGTACGGTTCATCAGTTTGAGGATCCGGGAATTGCCGCTCTGCGCCGGAAGGTGGATGTAATTGCAGATGTTTTCGTAGTTTTTCATGGTGTGCAGCACCTCATCGGTGATGTCCTTGGGATGTGAGGTGGAAAAACGCACCCGCAAATCCGGATTTACCTGCGCTACTTTTTCCAGTAGGCCTGCAAAGTTTACCGTCTCCCCGGCGTCCGAACTCCATTTGTAGCTGTCTACATTCTGACCCAGCAGGGTTACCTCTCTGAAGCCTTTTTCAAACAAATCACGGGCTTCTGCCACTATACTTCCTGCGTCTCGGCTTCGCTCCCGGCCACGGGTAAAGGGCACCACGCAAAACGAACACATGTTGTCGCAGCCCCGCATGATGGAGATAAATGCCGTAACACCATTGCTGTTCAGCCGCACCGGGGTGATGTCGGCATAGGTTTCTTCCCTACTCAGAAAAACATTTACGGCTTTGTCGCCTTCGTCAACCTGTTCTACCAGATTTGGTAGATCGCGGTAGGCATCCGGGCCCACCACCATATCCACCATTTTTTCTTCTTCCAGCAACTTGGTTTTCAGGCGCTCTGCCATGCAACCCAGCACCCCCACCACCAAACCGGGATTGTTTTTTTTCATGCCTTTCAGGTGCACGAGCCGGTTGCGTATTTTTTGTTCCGCATTTTCCCGGATGGCACAGGTATTCAAGAAAATCAGATCGGCTTTTTCAGCCGAATCGGTGGTATCGAATCCGTTTTCTGCCATGATGCTCGCCACGATTTCGGAATCCGAAAAATTCATCTGGCATCCATAGCTTTCTATGTACAACTTTCTGCTTTTGCCTGTGTCAGATTCCTGCGTTGTAAGCGGGGCCTGTTCCACGGCAGGGACTTCATGAAGCATGTCGATATCGGTTACCAGTTGGGGCATGATAAGGCTATTAAAAAAGGATGGCAAAAATAAAAAATATTATGACAAAGTGGCAGTATTATTTTTCCCCGGAGTTTAATTTTTTCTCGTGTTTATCAGTTGATTTTCAGACCGGAGATTCACCTGCCTTAGATAATCCCTTTCCATTAACCGGAGGCTTTTCGGGGTTTAAAATGATGAGTGGCAATCGGGGGAATGCCTTGCCGGTTTTGCGAAATTACATCCACTGTCCCCGGATCATCACCTTTTCCAGACTGCTTTCTCCAAAATGATAAGGTATAAATCCGGGTGATGATATGGCTTTGGTAATCAGGAGGTTGGCGGTTCTTCCCGGTGCCAGTCTGCCGGCTTCCTTTTCAGTATCCATGGCAAAAGCCGAATTGATGGTTGCCGCATGAATGGCTTCTGCGGGTTGCATTTTCAGCATGGCCGTGGCCAGCGAAATCACAAACTCCATATTGCCGCTCGGACAGGTGCCGGGGTTGTAATCCGAAGACAGGGCCACAGGCAGATTATTGTCCAGCATTCTCCTGGCCGGAGGCGGATGAATGCCGAGAAAAAAGGCAGTTCCGGGCAGCAAGACCGGGATGGTATGCGATGCAGCCAGCAGGTCGAGTTCTTCCTGTTCTACACATTCCAGATGGTCTGCACTCCGGGCAGCCAGTTCTACCGCTACCTGAACCCCGCCCGATCTGTCCAGCTCATTGGCATGGACCTTTGGTTTGAGGCCGTGACGAAGACCTGCTGAAAGGATATGTCTGGTTTCATCCGGAGTGAAAAAGCCGGTATCGCAAAAAACATCACAATAGTCGGCCAGATTTTGGGCGGCCACTGCCGGAATCATTTCTTCTACAACCAGCCGGATGTAGTCTTTTCTGTCGCTGTATTTTTTGGGAATAGCATGGGCTCCGAGGAAGGTTGCTTTGATGGGGATGGGGGCTTCTTCTTTTATCCTTCTGATAACCCGGAGCATCTTCAATTCACTTTCGATGCTGAGCCCGTAACCACTCTTGATTTCCAGAGCGCCGGTTCCCATTTTCATCAGACTTTCCAGTCTGAGCCATGCCGATTCAAAAAGTTGCTCTTCGGAGGTGCTTTCCAGTCTTAGGGCAGAGTTGAGGATGCCTCCTCCGGCAGCAGCAATTTCGAGGTATGACTTGCCGGCCAGGCGCATTTCCATTTCGTTTTCTCTCCATGCGGCAAAAACCAGATGGCTGTGGGCGTCGGCAAAAGCGGGCAAAACATACTTTCCGATGCAATTGTACTGCGGTATATTTTCCAGAACACTCTCCGGGAGGTCGTCGGTGAGGTCGTCCATGCTGCCGATGGCCTCAATCCTGCCGTCTCTTACCAGGATAAACCCATTGGATAGAATATTTGAAAGGGCCAGTTCGCTGCCATACAGGGGTCGGATTTCCTGAACGGGTGGAAGCCAGATACCCTTGATATGGGTAAGCAGTACGGCGTGTTGCATAGAATGCGTATTTGAATAATTGGAATCAGGCTTCAGCGGCTTGTCCGGCTGAAAACAACTGCTGCAGCACATCTGCCAAAGCTTCGGCATCTCCCCTCCGGCAGGCTGCTTTCAGCTGCACAGCGTGAGATTTGATGATGCGCTGCATCAGGTTCCGGGTCAGTTCATCGGCCCAGGTGGCTTGGTGCTGATCGGCTTTTTTCAGGAATCGGGCCATTTCTTCCCGGCGGATTTGTTCCAGTGCGTCCTTAATCTGATGAATCAGAGGGGAAAAAGCCATTTCTCTGGTCCATTCCAGAAACTCAGCCATTGCCTGTTGAATAATTTCTTCCACCTGCGGAATGGCCTCTCTTCTTGCGGTAAGGGCTTCAGAAACCCTAGTCTGAATCTGATCGAGGTTATACAGGATTACGCCATTCAGTTCTTCGATTTCGGGCTGAACCGAACGGGGCAATCCCAAATCAATGAAATACTGAAAACCAAAGGCAGGATTTTCCTGCATATCGGCTTTAGTGATTTGAAAGACTTCGCCGGAAAGCGCAGAAATGATTAGGGTGGATTGCCGTATCAGCGGATAGATTTGGTCAAAAGGCACATACTGAACCGGCCACTCTTCCATCAGTGGTTTAACCTTTTCAAATGTTCGGTTGCAGATGCTGATGTTGGTAAAACCACTTTCTGCCAGATTTTTTGCCGTGGCAAGCCCGATTTCCCCAAGTCCCAGAATGGCGATGCGCTGGGTTTTGTCGGTCAGGAGATCTTCGGCCAGTTCTTTGGTGGCATACGACATGGAAGCCGACCCGCTTCTGAATCCGGTGGATTGAACTATCTTTTTGTTGACAAAAAATACCGCATGCAAGACCCTGTGAAGGAAAGGCCCGGCCATCTGCACATCTGCACACCACTGATAGGCATTTTTTACCTGATTGGTAATTTGCAAATCTCCCAGAACCTGAGACTCCAGACCTATGCCCACCCTGAAAAGATGATGAACTGTAGGCTCCGTTTCCTGAATGATTTGAAAAAATGGTTCAGGGTCATTCTGCAGAGAGGCTTTGAAATTACAAAATACCTTCAGAATCTGATTAGCGGAAACAGAATGGAAATAGTAAAGCTCAGTTCGGTTGCAGGTGGAGAGGAGAAAAGCTTCCTGAATACCCAGCAAATCACGGAGGTAAAGCAGAAAATCCTTGGTTTCCTGCTCATTGAAGGTCATTTTCTCCCGAATTTCAATGGGGGCGGATATATGCCCAAGACTGATACACTGAAACCTATTTTCTTCCTGACTGAGCTCCATTTTTCAGACTGCAAATGTAAAAAGGGATGAGCAGTTAAAAAGGGCTTTTTTCGATTTTTTCTATTTAGAACCTTTCTAAACAGACCTGAATTTTTGCCTCATCAAAACTGGAAAGCTGCTGCCGCTGAAAACCTGACGGACCCTTGTTTTTTTTATGATTTATTACAGAAAAACCGGATGGGACTAAAAAAAGTTAAGCGCCCCCAAAATGGAGACGCTTAATCCGTACTAAACTAAACTATTGAGGATTTACAAATGCAGTTGCCTGCATGTGCGATTGTAAAGGTAGAACCTTGGATTTTCAGCGGCTCAAAAATTTAGCATAAATCAAACAAAACTTAGACAGGCAATCCATTTTAGATGATTAATTACCAATTTCACTACCCTTTGGTTTTCTTTTTTTCTTTTGACTTTATCCGGACTTCATCCCCGTCGTTGAGTGTCTTGGTGATGGCTGAAAAAGGGCCGGTTACAATTTTTTCTCCTTCCTTTAATCCCGAAGCAATTTCAACCAGTTCAAAATCGGCAATGCCTGTTTTTACCTTTCTCATTTCCACCTTGTTATCGCTCAGCAATACAAAGACAACTTCCTGCTTTTGCTTTGCCAGTTCTTCCCTCCTTTTTTCTGCATCGGTCATATCCTCTTTGACCTTATCCGTGGTATTGCTGGTTTCTTCTTCCTTTTCAGGGGCCCGGGAGGCCACCGCCGAAAGGGGTACCGCCAGAACTCCGGCTTTAAAATCGGTCAATATTTCAAGCGAAGCCGTCATGCCGGGCCTGAATGGGAAACTTCCTGATTTATGGTGCAATAAATCCCGGTAGGAGCGGGGGTCGAGTTTTACCCTGACCTTAAATTCTGTGACAGCTTCTGCGCTTTGGGTTTCCACCGCAGAATTGGCAATGGAGGTCACCACACCCTTGAATTTCTTTTTCAGATAGGCATAGGAATCCACCTCGATTTCAGCAGAATCGCCCGTTTGAATCCGTACGATGTCGTTTTCATTTACCTCTACTTCCACTTCCATATCCCTGAGATTGGCTATTCTCAGGATCTCGGTACCGGTCATCTGCGCAGTACCCACTACCCGCTCTCCGGCTTTTACATTCAGGCGGGAAATGATGCCCCCCATGGGTGCAAAAACGGTGGTTTTCCGTAGATTTTCTGCCGCATCTTTTACCGTTGCTTCAGCATTCTGAACACCGAAACGGGCGGCCTCTACATTGCTTTTGGCCGATTCCAGCTCGCTTTCCGCAACCTCGAAATTGGCTTTTGTGTTTTGCCAGTCGGCTTCCGAGATTACTTTTTGGTCATACAGCTTTTTGTTTCTCTCAAACTCGAGTTTTGTACGGATCAGCCGGGCACCGCTTTGGGCGAGAACGGCTCGGGTCTGGGCTAGATTGGCCTTTGCCGTGTTCAGTGCAGCCTTTGCCCTATCCAGCATGGAAATGTAATTGTCGGGTCTGATGCGGAAAAGAAGGTCGCCATTTTTTACAGAATCACCTTCCTTTACCACCAGTTCAATTATTTCACCGGAAACATCGGCAGAAATTTTCACCTCCAGTTCAGGCTGCACCTTACCGCTGGCACTCACTTTTTCAGTAATGTCGGCTTTTTTTACTCCTGTAACTTCCACCTCCGGCAAATCATCCTGACCAAACCAGCCCATTTTTTTTCCGGCAAATCCCCCCAAAGCGCCCAAAGCAGCTACAATGAGCAAAATCCAAACCCATTTTTTCATTTTCAATTGAAATTAAAATTTTTTCCGAGGTAAAAATCCACTAGTGCACGGCGGATAAAATAATCATACTTCAGGCGTACCCGGTCGTTCTGAACCCTTGACAAATTGTTTTTGGCCAGCAAATAATCCACCGGATTGAGTACACCCAGATTCAGCCTTTGCTCAGCGGAACGGTAAGCTTCTTCGAGGGCGGTAATTTGTTTTTCTACCGCAGCAAGCCTTTTGGAGGCTGCTTTTTCATTTGCGAGGGCCGTCTGTATGCTCTGCCGGAGTTGATTTTTCTGCTGGTCCAGCTGCAATCTGGCGTTCCGGGCACTGATTTTGGCATTTTCTATGGCATAACGGGAATTGAAGCCATTGAAAATCGGAATGTTCAGATTAAGAGAAAAGCCTTTTCTGAGGTTGTTTTCAAATTGCTGACCAAATGATAGGTCCTGAAGTCTGCCGGGCGCTTCTGTAATCTTTTGAGAAATGCTCACAGGAATATCTCCGATGGCAGGATTTGAAATTTGAAATTCGCCGAATGCCTGGTAATAAGGTGTGGCCAGTTTTTCACCCGGAATAAATCTCTGAGCCAGGGATGAGTAATTGGTAAAAAGGCCAGCCTGAAGACTCAGACTGGGATAATAGTTGCTTCTGGCAAGTGATATGCTTTTTTCTCCCGCCATTACTCTGGTGCGGGCCGCCATAATCTGGGGCTGATTGCCTTCGGCTGCTTCATACACCTCACGGGCAGATTTTTCCTCTCCTTCTCCGATAACTACATTCGGCTCTTCTACATCTTCCAGCATTTCGGGGTCAATCTGCATCCACTGGGCAAGGGCAAGCTTTGCCAAGTCCAGATTGTTTTCTGCCACGATGACATTGGTTTCTTCGGTTGCAAGTTGCGCCCTGAAGTCGTACAGAGAAGTTATGGGCAGGCTTCCTGCTTTTACCAGCTTTTCGGTCCTTTCGGTTTGTGCCTTGGTGCTGCTTAGTTGTGTCTTGCTGGTTTCCATAAGCGATTTGGTGCTCAGGACATTGGCAAAAGTTTCCACCACACCGAGGGCAATGTTGTTTTTTACGGTGTTAACATCTTCCTTGCTGGCTTTCAGATTCAATTGCCGCTGCTGCAGGGTGTATGTGTTTTGCATCCCTGAGAAAAGATTCACTGAGGCAGAAAGGCCGAAGTTATTGG
Organism: Catalimonadaceae bacterium; assembly: GCA_044359055.1. Taxonomy (GTDB): domain Bacteria; phylum Bacteroidota; class Bacteroidia; order Cytophagales; family Flexibacteraceae; genus CAMDMI01. Next base: position 4,164 of record JBIKMV010000060.1, on the reverse strand, counting down.
AATTTACCTGCTGATTTTCCACCACAGTATTGTCATAAGGGTTTACCGATCGCCCAAAATTGATAGATTGCGAACCAGAGGCGTTCAGACTGGGCAGTCTGCTCATCCGGGCCTGATTTACGGCAACCTGATTGGCATCTACGCTTGCCACATTCTGTTTCATGGTGATGTTGTTTTCCCAGGCTGTCTCCAAACACTGTTTCAGGGAAAAGATTTTTTTTGACTGCTGGGCAAAAGCCGAAGCCGAAAACAAAAGCAGGAATATCAGAATGCGAAGCAATCCCATTTAATCAGAAGGTTTTAAGTATACCAGATTGTGGACCCACCGGAGCGAGCAAAGATATTGAACGGTAAGGTCGGCCAGAGGAGAATCCATTTCTATAAAATGACATGCCAGATCGTGCTTTCCCTTCCGGCTGACGGTCATGGTGGCAATATTGCAGTCGTCATGGCCGATGACTTCGGCAACAAATGCTATAGTGCCCTTCACATCATCGGCTTTCAGAATCAGGGTGTAGACCTGTCCGGTGATATTGGCCGTAAAGCCATCCACCTCTGCTATATTGATGACCCCTCCGCCCAGACTTTCTCCCAGCACTTCCACTTTTTTTTCCCCTTTTACTGCCAGCACACGGATGGAATTTGGGTGAAGGGTTGAGGCATTGCCGATGGAGCGGAAATGGTATTGAAGTCCTTCTTTTTCAGCATGTTCAAGAGCTTCCCTGATGCGGGGATCATCCGGCAGATAACCCAGAAGTCCGGCCAGAATGGCTTTGTCGCTTCCGTGGCCTTCGTAGGTTCTGGCAAAGGAATTGTAAAAAAGGATTTCAGCTTTTTCGGGTGTCTCGCCCAGAATTTTTCTGACCACATTTCCAATTCTGGCCACACCGGCGGTATGGCTGCTGCTCGGACCTATCATCACAGGACCTATCATGTCGAAAATACTGCTTCTTTCGCTCATTGATTCTGGCAGTTTGAGGCTGGAAAGTAGGTTGATTTCAAAACATCTTTCAAATCCCGACAGGACAAAAGGTTGTATTTTGGGTCTTAATGGCCAAAATTGCGCTTGATTTAATTTGTCCTTTTTCAAAAATGGAAAGCTACCGGCTCTGGTTTGACGGCAACTGGCAACCTGAAAGCAAGCTCCCCCTTTCAGAAAACCGCTCCTTTTTATTCGGAGATGGGTTTTTTGAAACCATCAGAATCTCACAGAACGGGAGCATTCTGCTGGCAGATTTTCATTGGGCCAGGATCAGGCGTACGGTGGAAGCCCTTCGGTTTCCCTGGCCTGATTATCTGGACGAGCAGGTTTTCTGGTCGCTGATATTCAGTCGTTTTCCCGGGGTTCTGCAAACCGATTTGCGCTTGAAAATTTTATTTTTCAGAAAGGGCTCAGGCGCCTATGGACCTGAATCCACCGAGGCTGCATTTTTTGTTGATGTCCGCCCTCTGGATTATCCTTGGATTCGATTTGGAAACCGGCTGGGGATGTGCCATTCCATTTTCCTGCCGGTGCATCCTTATTCCTGGATTAAGTCTGCATCTGCCCTGCCGTACACCATAGCCGCCGCCGAATGCCGCCGCCGGGAAATGGAAGACCTGATTTTATGTCAGAAAGATGGTTTTGTAGTGGAAGGTACCCATTCTTCCCTTTTCTGGTTTTCTGAAAATCAGATTCAGATTCCTGACCCGGAACTTGGGGGTCTTCACTCCTGTATGAAAGAGTTTTTACTTGCATTCTGGAACAGGAAGGGCATGCCTGTTCAAAAGAAATCCCTCCTTTATGCCGAACTCATGCAGGCCGACTGGCTGGGTATGGCCAATGGAACAGGAATAAAGATTTATGATCTCAGTAAAGGCTTTGATGGTCAATGGCTTCCGGAATTTGAACAGGAGCTTTCAGGCAAAAGGTAAAATCAGATTTTTTTGCTACGGCACTTACGACTCAACTGGTTAAGGGTGCAAAGACCGCAGAAATTCAAGATATACCTTTCCTCTGCTTTCCGCAAAAAAATCAAGCAGCAGCATAAAGCCGGCCTGAATAAAAAGTCCGAGGCCTGCGCCCTTCCAAAAGGTCATGGGCTGAAAACTGAAAAACAAAATAGCCCCCGCCACAAGCAATGCCAATTCTACCCATCGGTAAATTTCGAAATTCCTCATCACCTGTTCCATTCTCGGTATTTCCTCGGTATTAATCCGGGCTTTTTCGTTTTGGAATATTTCATTCACCCTGGCAGTGTCTTTTGGGCTTCTGAAATAAACTGAATTCCCCACAGCGATTTGTATCAAGGCAATGATCATCAGGGGATAAGCCACTCCGTTGAAAAAAGGTTGTCTCAGTCTTATCAAAAAGTAAACGGCAAATGAAATGGCAATCACTCCGGTCATTACGAAAAGAATGCTTTCGTATTTTTCTGCGGTGAAATATTTTTCAATCTGGTTCATGTTTTATGATTCGTTTTTCGTTTAACTTGTTTCTTTACTTGCTTAAAAATCAATTTATTACGAAAAAAGAAAAAAAGCGTGTTGGCCGTACAAAACAATGAGGAAGTTTGGGATGCGGGTGGGCTTGTCCCGAATTTACTTCGGGTAGCCTTGTTTGTCTTCATTTCCGCCACGGCTGGACAAGTTTGGGTTCTTGTTTGATCAAGTTGAAAATCCCGATCTATCGGGGCAAAAAGAACAAGAATGTAAACCGGCCCGAATCATTGACTTATCAAAAGCATTTTTATACAACCAACCAAACAACAGATTTTACAATTTATTTTTCATGGTTGAGCATATTCAAGCCGAAGCCATGAAATCTGTACTCCGAACAATGTCCGCAGGTGAGGGCACTAAAGCCTTGTATCTTTTTACAAATTTCACCGGTTCCTGCAAAGCCAAAAAACAGATTCAAACCATTGATATTCAATGTTGAATCGAGGTTTTTCAAAAACAGAGGAAGAGAAAATCCGGATGTAAAATGAGGCATTGCCTATGACTTTTGCTATTTGGCTTTGTCCTGGAGCTTGCGGGTTATTTTTACCACCCATGCCCTTGGTATAAAACGCACCGAGTTGGCCAATATCCAGTTCATCATACCATGGATGGCCACCGTTTGTCCCTGCATCATGGCACGGTATCCGTATTCGGCCACTTCTTTTGAAGAGGGGAGTTTTTTGCCCTTCACCAAATTGCTTTCTTCCATGGCAGCAGCAGCCTGAAATCCGCTTTCTGTTGCTCCGGGACAAAGGGTGGTAACACTGACACCCTGGTTTCTTACCTCGTTGTCTACGGCTTCCGAAAAACTCAGCACATAGGCCTTGGTGGCAAAATATACCGCCATGGTGGGCCCGGATTGAAATGCAGCAGTGGAGGCTACATTCATGATTTTGCCGCTTTTTCGCTTGACCATATCCTGCAAATACAATTTGGTAAAATGTGTCAATGTGGTGATATTCAAATTGATCATCTGCAGTTCCTTGTTCCAGTCGGTTTCTGTAAACATGCCAAAGTCGCCAAAGCCGGCATTGTTAATCAGGTAATCGATCCGCAACTTGTACTGCATTGTTTCGTCGTATACTTCCTTCGCCGCGTTTATGGCCGAAAGGTCTTTGCCGATGGTGTGCACTTTTACTTTGTAACGGTTTTCGAGTTCGAATTTGAGTTCTTCCAATCTGGCCTTGTTTCGTGCAACCAAAACCAGATCGCCGCCTTTGGAGGCATGAATTTTTGCCAGTTCCAGGCCGATTCCGTTGGACGCTCCTGTGATTAAAGCAATCGCCATTTTTAAATAAATTAAGTTAAGAGCGGCAAGGTTAAAATGAAATTATCAAGCCCACAACATTAGAGCATAGTCTATGCTTTTAATTTATTTTTTTACCGGTACATTTGTAGCATGCTCATTAATGAATTATCAAAGCGAACCGGCATTTCGGTCCACACCATCCGGTTTTATGAGAAATCGGGTTTGATTAAGGGGAGAAGGAACGAAAGTGTGAAGTCGAACAACTACTTTCATTACGATGAAGAAACAGTTGAAAAACTGGAATTAATCCGGGATGCCAAGTCTATCGGATTCACCATCAGTGAAATAGCACAGTTGATAGATGCCTGGTACAGCAATAAAATGTCGCTATCCGATAAACTGGCTGTTTTGGATGAGAAGCTCCTGTCGATCAA
>JBIKMV010000228.1:0-4371 GCA_044359055.1 Catalimonadaceae bacterium | reverse complement strand
GGGCTTTGATTCCTGCCAGATGATTCGATTTCTTGTCTTCCTCCTTGTTTTTCTTTTTGTTCCACCAGTACTCCTTCTTAATCAGGTTTTTATCTTTGGTGTACACATATTGCTGACCCACTTTCGGGTTTTGCTTCTTAAGTCTCCACCAGGGCTGTCCCCTGAATGTTACCCCGTTGTGGGCATGAAGCATTCTCACCTGACAGCTCGGAATGGGGCAAAGCCGGTAGGCGCTGCAGCCCGGCAGGATCAGGCAGAGCGTAACGATTAATACCGGCAGTATTCCGAGTCGCATTGTTTTTATGAACAAAGGGTTTTCCTCAGTTTTTCAAAAACGATGCCAAGTTAAAAAGGATTTGCTGCCCCGTAGAATTTCCGTCAAAAACCTGATAATTTGCAGGTAAGGTTTCGGTTGAAAATGAAATCAGGGGCCGGAGTTCAGTTTTCATTGGCTACATCATTCACAATAGATAAAACATTGGTGTTGAATCGGTAGGGGGCGGGTACTTTGCTGCGAATAGCCCGAAAAGGCACCCTGAGAAAAATCTTTCCGAAAATATGTACCAGCCGCATTTTCAGCCGTCTATCCACTGCCGGAATGCCGGTGTGAGGGTGGTGCTGGTAATCAGGGCCATGGGATTGTGCCTTACCCGGATGGCCAATCGGTCCCCGAAATAGGGCTCTATGTGCTCAATATAATCCAGATTTACGATTTCGCCCCGGTTGATCAAAAAGAATTTTGAAGGGTCAAGTTCTTCTGCCATTTCAGATATCTTGGAGCGGAACACATGGCTTTTGCCCCCTGCATCCAGGGCGGTACACTTGCCCTCTTGTGAGGAAATACAGCAAATATGTTGTACAGGAAGCAGGATAAAGCCGGTGGAAGACTTCACCACAATGCGCTCGCGGAAAATCTGCTTTTTTTGCTTTACAATGGCCGAAATCAGATCCCAGTTTTGTATGCGAAATGATTCCTGAAGGGAGGAAAATTTTTGCATGGCCGTTGCAAATCTTTGATAGCCAATGGGTTTAAGCAGATAGGCTATGCCATTGGCATCGAAGGCCTCCTGAAAAAAATCGTTGTAGGCTGTGGTAAATATGACCGGGCTGCTGATTATGCCCAGGTTCAAAGACTCAAATACATCTCCGTCCAGCAGGCGTATGTCGCAAAAAACGAGGTCTTGACGGGGGTTCAATGGAATCCAATCCAGAATTTCGCGATTGCTCCGAAGTGGACCACTTACCAGGGCATCCGGACTGAATTGCTTCAGATGTGCTTTCAGAATCCCGGCATTGGGCAGCTCGTCTTCAATGATTAAAATCCTGAGCATATTTTCAGAGAAGGGGCAATTCTACCGTAAAGTATCCAGAATCATGCACGATTTTTATCCTTTTCCCCGAAATCAGGGCATAGCGTTCATCCAGATTGCTGAGGCCGGTTTTATGGCTGGTTGCAGTGCCTTGGGGCCGCAGCATATTTTGAATGATCAGACTGTAGCCTTGTCTGCGAATCCGTATTTTGAGTGGGTCTTCTCCGTTGCCGGAATTGTGTTTCACGGCATTTTCGATACAGGCCTGAATAGCAAATGGTAACACCATGCCCGAATCATCGTCTGTAGCTATTTCAAAATCATAGGCCCCGCCAAATCTAACTTGCATCAGCCTGATGTAGTGCATGGCAAAATTCAGCTCCTCTTTTAGCGACACTTTGTCTGACTCATTGTGCCGAAGGAAATAGCGGTAAACCTCTGAAAGACTGTCAAGAAACTGATCGGCAGCATCCCTGTTTTGTTGCAAAAGACCCGACAAGGCGCTCAGGTTATTAAATAAAAAGTGGGGTTCCAGATTGTTTTTCAATACCCGGGCACGCAGGACTTTCTTTTCCTGATCAGCTTTTTCAAGGGCATCTTTCAGCTTCCGGCTTTCGTTGAAATACAACCATGCGATGCAGGCACCCATAATTTGAAAGTGGCACATAGTACTGGCAAAGAGAAAGTTATAAGGCAGCCAGGCCAGAGGGGTGCTCAGACCGATTGAGGCCCGGATCAAAATAAAAACCACTGAAGATACCAAACCAAAAAGCAACTGGGCCAATAAAAAAAGCAGAAAAAGTTTTTGGAGCAGGGGGACCTGTATTTTGTTTATCAGCCGCCACGCCGTCAGGCAGCAAAACAGCGAAACCAGACTGTACAGGAAAATGATATAATGAGCCGAGATATCATAAAAATTCAGGTCGCCGAAAACCCGGGTGTTGTATGCTGATAAAATTTGCAGGGTATTGAACAATATAAGGAGCAGCAGAACCAATACGGCATTTTTAACATCCCTTACAGTGATTTTCCGGAACATTCCCTTTTGATTTTCCGGCAATTTAGCGGATTCTGTTTTGTTCTTCGGGTCCTTCTTTTGTCCTGCTGCTAACTTTTTCGTTGCCGAAGCGGTAACTAAGCGAAAAGCGCAGGCTGGTGTAGTCGTATTCATTTACACCTCCTGCACGCCCGGCAGGCAGAAATTGGGTATAGGCTATTTTTCTGTTTTTGCTCAGCAAGGCAGAAAATATGAGGGCCATCCTGAGTTTCCCCTGTCTCAGGCCCAATCGGTAACCCGCCGAGGCAAAGTTGTATGGCTCTGTTTTCATATTGTCCTGCACAGTCCGTAAATTCTGATCCAGATTGAGGAATAGGGTATGGGCTGAGCCGATTTTTACCGAATTCTGAAGTGAAATGCTGGCACCGTATCCCTCCAATGAGGGCACCTTGTCTGATATGCGGGTACTGGATGAGGTTTTGAAAAAACTGCCGCTTATTTCCGATTGCAGGCCTTTTATGGCAGTAAACACATAATTGGAGTAAAGGCCGAATTGCTCCACATCCAGAGCATTGAGGGTAGTTAAATAGCTTATACTGCCGTCTGCAATGAATACCGGTATGTATCCGGCCGAACTTTTGGTGATGGAATAGAATATATTGGCGCTCAGATTGTTATTGTTCGAAAACGACAATTCCAAATTGTGAATAAAGGCCGGCTGCAGATAAGGATTTCCTTCCACATAACTGGCCGGATTGATGTACCAGCGGAAAGGATTGAGCTGATCCATGACTGGGCGGTTTACTCTGCGGGAATAGCGAAGGGTCCAGCTTTGATTTTCGGCGGCATTGAAAGTGAAAAAGAAACCGGGAAAAAAATTGCCGTACCGGCGGCGGGTTATTTTTTTATTCTGATTGTCGGAGCCATTATTGGAGGTGTACTCGTAGCGCAGGCCTCCCTGGACTACCCATTTGCTGCCCAGGTTTTTTTCGGCCGAAAAATAGGCAGCACTGATGGCCTCATCGAAGTTGAAGTCGTTGCTGCGGTTCGGATCCTGAATCTCCTGCCCGGCCATGAGGGTATTGAAGCGTAGCATACTGCGGTTTTCAAAAATAGACAGGCGGGAGCCGGCCTGCACTTTCACCAGTTTAAAGGGAAGGTTAAAATCTACACTGCCAATCCATATTCCATACCGGTTTTCTGACAGGTTCTTCACGGTCTCTGAAATGCCGTTTTCCGTGCTTTGATTAACCCTGTTCTGGCTCATTTCGTTCCATATGTGCAGCATGCCGATTTCGGCACTCTTACCGCTACTATCCAGTTGCCGCGTGGCATACAGGCCGGCCTGCTGAAAAATGCCTTTTAATTCACCCCGGCCGGTATTGTCGAGTCGGGCCAGCAGGGTGCCGTCTTTGGCAAAATCCCGATACGATTTGTCGCTGGACAAAAAGCTCCATTGATTCAGGCTGTAAACCAGGGCCAGGTCGGATTTGGAGTTCAGCTTGTAGCTGAGGTTCAGGTTGGAAGAAAAGTCTTTCGACTCCGTGTTTTTATTTTGGGAGCCCAGGTTGGAAAAACCATTGTCAAAGCGATTGTCATAGCCTTCAAAGGCTTTGATTTTGGAGTACTGGTAGCCTGCCGTGGCGGTGCTGGTCCACTTTTTCGATTGATGGTTTAGGTTCAGCGAGCTGTTGTTGGACAAATAAGTTCTCTGAGTCGTAGCATTGGAGATAGTTCCTTGGAATCCCTCTTCGGGATTTTTTTTCAACACAATGTTGAGCAAACCCGAATTGCCTTCAGCATCGTAACGGGCAGGCGGAGTGGTAATGATTTCAATACTGGCAATGTTGTCGTTGGGGGTGGCCCTGAGCCACGCCATCAGTTCGGCACCCGAGAGGTTCAGCATGCGGCCATTTACCATCACCCGTAGTTGGCTCTTGCCAATCATGGCGATGGTATTATTGTTTTCATCTAATTTAATCAGGGGTGTATTTTTCAATGCGTCGAGTGCATCTCCACCCTGAGAGGCAATAGAATTTTCTACATAATAAATGAGACGATCGC
>JBIKMV010000227.1:0-4372 GCA_044359055.1 Catalimonadaceae bacterium | reverse complement strand
CTGAATCCTCCAGCGGACCGGCCAGAAAGGAATGGCCTTCATGACGCTGCGAATCAGGAAGTTGATTGCCGGATGGTACAGGATGCGATAAAGTAAAGACAAGACCGAAGAATTGAGGTTTCTTATTTCTTTTGAAAGGCCAAACATAATGCAGAACTTTCGGGCGCAAAACCAAATACCGGCTTTACATTGATTTTCAAGTATTTAAAAAAAGAAAAATGGCTGTTTTTTTGGGCAGTTTGCCTGCTGCCGGTGGCCTGTTCGAAAGAAACCAATCCCATTTCGCCCATTCCGGATGTGCAGGTGCGGGAGCAGGTAAACCTGAATGCTCTCGAAGCCCTTCCCCTGAAAACCAGAGATGGAAATTTTATTTACATCTCCGGTGGCATTCAAGGCATCATTGTCTATCGCAGGACTCAGGATAATTTTGTGGCTTTTGAGCGTCAAAGCCCATACAATATGGCCAATCCTTGCAGCAGGGTATCGGTACACAGTTCAAAGCTTTATTTGATTGATTCCTGCAACCAGTGTACCTTTGACTGGGAAGGAAGGCCCACAGGAGGACCAAACCGAAGCACACTGAAAAATTACCGTTTAGAGTACCTCAACAATTTTACACTCTTGATTACCAATCCATAATCCATGCGACAGGACTATCTGAAAGGGGACGGTGAGAACATCTCAGCTCCAGAGAAAGAAATAGAAAGAGCCCTTCGGCCCCTGAGTTTTGAAGACTTTACCGGGCAGGCACCCATTCTAGAAAACCTTCGGGTATTTGTGGGGGCTGCCAAAATGCGGGGCGAAGCCCTGGACCATGTGCTCTTGCATGGCCCTCCGGGACTGGGCAAAACCACCCTCAGCCACATCATTGCCAATGAGTTGCGCTCCCAGATAAAAATCACTTCCGGCCCTGTACTGGAAAAACCTTCGGACCTAGCCGGACTCCTGACCAATCTGCAGGCCAACGATGTTCTGTTTATTGATGAAATCCACCGGCTCAATCCCGTGGTAGAGGAATATCTGTATTCAGCAATGGAAGATTACACAATTGATATCATGCTCGATTCCGGTCCGAATGCCCGAACGGTGCAAATCAACCTGAATCCTTTTACCCTGATTGGGGCCACCACCCGCTCCGGATTGCTCACCTCTCCCCTGCGGGCCCGGTTTGGCATCAATTGCCGGCTTGAGTATTACGATGCACATCTGCTCACCACCATTGTGCAGCGGTCGGCCCGTCTGCTGAATTCCCCCATCGAAGAATCGGGGGCATTCGAAATTGCCCGAAGAAGCCGGGGAACCCCACGAATAGCCAACAACCTGCTGCGCCGAACCCGCGATTTTGCCCAGATTAAGGGAGATGGCACCATCAACATTCACATTTCCAAAACCGCACTTCAGGCCCTGAATGTGGACCAGGATGGACTCGATGAAATGGACAACCGCATCCTGAGTACGATTATCAACAAATTCAGAGGCGGGCCCGTAGGATTGTCTACCATTGCCACGGCAGTAGGCGAAGAAGCCGAAACCATTGAAGAAGTGTATGAACCATTTCTGATACAGGAGGGTTATCTGAAACGCACAAGCCGCGGAAGGGAGGCTACTCCCCTGGCCTACAAGCATCTGGGCATTCAGGAGCCTGGTAAAATGGGAACCCTTTTTGAATGATGCCAGCGGGGGGAACCATTTTTGATTTTTTTCAGCCCTTCGATACAGAGGTCCTGAGAATGATTCATGCCCATTCCCGGCCCGCACTGGACAGCCTGATGATTTTCTGGTCAGACCGCCGGGTTTGGTTTCCATTTTATGTCTTGCTGCTGGCATTCTGGTACAGAAAAGAAGGGAAATCCAAAACCCTTACCGCCCTTCTGGTGATTGCTTCATCCATTCTCATCACCGATCAGATAGCCTCCTCTGTTCTGAAACCTTTAACACAGCGACTCCGGCCCTGCCACGAACCATCGCTTCAGGCCTGGCTGCATCTCCCTGCCGGTTGCGGGGGAAAATTCGGGTTTGTTTCTTCTCATGCTGGCAACAGCATCGCATTGAGCGTCTGTGTGTTCCGGCTTTTTCCCCGGCAAAAATTTTTGTTCGCCATCCTGCTGATCTGGAGCGGAATCACCGCCTACAGTAGGATGTATCTGGGTGCCCATTACCCCAGCGACATTGCGGGAGGCTGGCTGATTGGCATTATCTCTGCAAGCCTGTCCATATGGATGATAACCAGGGCCAAAGTCATGCGAAGCCAGCTGCAAAAGCAATCAGACTAAGCACAATATCTTTTCTTCTGCCCAAAAAATAAGGTAGCCCTCCGGGACCTGAAAATACCGGCATTCTCAAAACCATACCTTTGAAAATTTGGAATTTACCATCAGCGGCAGGCCGTTATTCCTTTTTTATGCCTTTTCTTTGCAGCTCGTTTGATGGTTGCAAAATCATGGCCCGCCCGCGGGGATTGTCTTTCGCATCCGTACCATTCTTAAAATTTCAACCACCTGCATGGCCCGACGCCGTTTTGACGCCCCCGACGATAAAGACAAAAAGAAGATAACCAGGCAAAGCCTGCTGAAGTCAGCCCGGATATTCCGGTTTCTTCTCCCATACAAAGCCTTGTTTTTCACGGGCTTTGTGTTCCTTCTTCTCTCCGGGCTCACCTCCCTTACCTTTCCCTTCATAGCCGGACAACTGGTAGATTCGGTGAACAACATCCTGTCGGGCTGGACCCGTTCCGAGATTGCCATGGGCATGTTCGGGGTGTTGATTTTTCAGGCCCTCTTCAGTTTTCTGCGGGTGGAATTGTTTACCCGAGTAAGCGAACAGGCCATGCGGGACATCCGTTTGGCGGTATTCAAGAAAATGATGTTTCTGCCCATTGCTTTTGTAGAAAAAAGGCGGGTAGGCGAACTCACGAGCCGGCTCACCTCCGATGTAACACAACTGCAGGATATTCTGTCTTTCACCCTGGCCGAATTTGTGCGGCAGATTACCACCGTGTTGCTCGGCATCGGGGTTATCTTCTGGGTATCTGTGAAGCTCTCGGTGGTGATGCTTTTGGTATTTCCCTTTATCATCGCCGGTGCGGTAATATTCGGAAAATTCATCCGAAGCCTTTCTAAAAAAGTAACCGACGACCTGGCAGCCGCCAATACTGTAGCAGAAGAAACCCTGCAATCCATCCATACGGTTAAAGCATTTACCAACGAACTTCTCGAAACCCTGAGGTATGGAAAATCTCTGGGTGATGTGGTCATCCATTCGCTCAAAGCGGCCCGTTACAGGGGTATTTTTATTTCATTTGTTATTCTGTCTGTTTTTGGCGGGATCACCTTGGTATTATGGTATGGACTTGGCCTGGTGGAATCCGGGGAACTCACTGTAGGCAAGCTGGTATCCTTTATTCTCTATACCACCTTTATTGCTGCAGCGGCAGGCGGACTGGGCGATCTTTACGGGCAGGTTCAGAAAACCATCGGGGCCTCTGAGCGCATTCTCGAAATTCTGGATACCGAAGATGAACTTCAGCATCAGCAAAAATTTTCAAGGGAAGTAAAGGCGAGCATTGCAGGAAAAATCGAGTTCAGCGATGTGCACTTTTCGTATCCATCCCGCAGGGAAACCGGCGTATTGAAAGGCATTGGCTTTACCATTCAACCCGGACAGAAAATTGCCCTTGTTGGTCCGAGCGGCTCAGGAAAAAGTACCATAGTGCAGCTGCTGATGCGCTTTCATGATATTGACAAAGGGAGCCTGATGGTGGACAACAAACCCATTTATGACTACGATATCCACAATCTGAGGCAACACATCGGCATTGTACCACAGGAGGTAATTCTCTTCGGAGGAACCATTGAAGAAAATATCCGCTATGGTAAGCCGGACGCCTCTGAGGCGGAACTGATAGAGGCCGCCAAGCATGCCAATGCATGGGATTTTATTTCATCCTTCCCTCAGGGACTTGGAACCATCGTGGGCGAAAGAGGGATTAAACTCTCCGGTGGGCAGAAACAGCGCATTGCCATTGCCCGGGCTATTTTGAAAAATCCGGCTATCCTCATACTGGATGAGGCCACCTCTTCCCTGGACTCAGAATCTGAAAAGCTGGTGCAGGAGGCGCTGGACCAACTGATGGAAAACCGCACTACCCTAATCATTGCCCATCGTCTGGCCACCGTAAAGAAAGCCGACCGTATTCTGGTGATTCAGCAAGGGAAAATTATTGAAGAAGGCAGCCACCTCGATCTGCTGGAAGAAGAAAACGGCCTGTATTCACGGCTCGTAAAGATGCAGATTGACTGGAATGATTAAAGACCTGATGACGAAAAAAGCCTTGAATTTTTACCCGAAAAGAGACTGATTTCTCCGGAATTTT
>JBIKMV010000226.1:0-4385 GCA_044359055.1 Catalimonadaceae bacterium | reverse complement strand
TGCACAAATCATATTCTGAGCTTTGGAAACGAGGAACAGAAAAGAAAATATTTGCCAAAGCTGGCTTCCGGAGAGTGGGCAGGTGCCTGGGGACTTACCGAGCCCAATACAGGTTCCGATGCCGGAAATATGCGTACTGTTGCCGTAAAAGATGGTGAATATTACATCCTCAATGGTGCAAAAAATTTCATCACCAACGGAAAATCCGGACAGGTAGCCACCGTCATTGCCCGCACCGGTAATGTGGGGGATTCTCATGGAATGACCGCTTTTATCATTGAAAAAGGTACACCGGGATTTGCTTCCGGAAAAAAAGAAAACAAACTCGGAATGCGGGCTTCTGAAACGGCAGAGCTCATTTTTACAGATTGCCGTGTACACGAATCACAGGTTTTGGGCAAGGTTGGCGATGGCTTTGTTCAGTCGCTCAAAATTTTGGACGGCGGAAGGATTTCTATTGCAGCATTGAGTCTGGGGATTGCTCTCGGAGCCTATGAGGCGGCTCTTCAGTACAGCAAAGAGCGTCATCAGTTCAATCAGCCCATATCCTCTTTTCAGGCCATCTCCTTTAAACTTGCCGAAATGGCCACTGAAATCGAAGCAGCCCGCTTGCTGATAGACAAATCTTCCTCTCTGAAAAATGAGGGAAAATCTGTAAACCGGGAATCGGCCATGGCCAAATATTATGCTTCTGAAGTCGCCGTAAGGTGTGCCAACGAAGCCGTTCAAATCTTTGGTGGCTACGGCTTTATCAAAGATTTCCCGGTAGAAAAATATTACCGCGATGTAAAACTTTGCACCATCGGGGAGGGAACCTCTGAAATTCAGAAACTGGTAATTGCCAGAAGTATTCTGAAATAAGGGCTTAAAAAACAAAGAATCAAGCTCCGAAAGGGGCTTTTTTTATATGCCATGCTGAACATTCCGGAAGGGTACATAGAGCAATGCAGCAGCGGCTGCCCGGCCTATCTTTTTGATCTGGAAAGGGAAACCCATCTCAAGGTGTTGAAACCCCATATGCTCACCGGTTTCGCTCAGGGGCGACTGCTTTCCCTGCTTTCTTCACTGAAAAAACCTTCGCGGATTCTGGAAATCGGTACTTTCACCGGATATGGTACCCTTTGTCTGGCCGAGGGCCTCGACAGCTATGGAAAAATCATGACCATTGAAAACTCGGAAGAAAACATCTGGCTTGCCCGGAAATATTTTTCCTTATCCCCCTTTTCAGGGCAGATCGAAATCAAAATGGGAAGAGCAGAAGAATGGATTGAAAAACTGGAGGAAATCTGGGATTTGGTCTATCTGGATGCCGATAAAATCAACAATGAAAAGTACCTTAAAATTGTCTGGCCCAGGGTTGCTTCGGGCGGATTGGTACTGATAGATAATGTTTTTGCGCATGGAACCATATGGAAAGAGGAGAAAAAACCATTCGAAGAAGCGGTAGCATCCCTCAATCTGAAGCTCCCTGATTTGCTGGAAGGTGTAGCAGGGGTGACAATGTTGCCAATCCGAGACGGTTTGACGGTAATCCGGAAAAATTAACTGCCAAAATTGCCATAACCGGACACCGGAATTTTCATTCCACATTTTCGCATTAATATTGAAGGTTCATTTTTGAATTTTTATTTAAAGTAATGGGAAAAGCAATTGAAATAACAGACAGCAATTTCGATGAAATTGTCGCTTCAGGAAAGCCGGTTCTGGTGGATTTCTGGGCAGAATGGTGCGGGCCATGCAAAATGATTGGTCCTGTTGTGGAAGAAATGGCAGGAGATTTTGAAGGGAAGGCGGTAATCGGGAAGCTCAATGTGGATCACAATCCAAATGTGTCTTTCAAATTCGGTATCAGGTCTATTCCAACCCTGTTGTTTTTCAACAAAGGAGAATTGGTAGACAAGCAGGTGGGTGTGGTAGGCAAAGCTGATTTGGTAAAAAAGCTTCAGCCTTTTCTGAACTGATCTTCTGCAAAGCTATTAACAAACCACCCCTCATCCGGGTGGTTTGTTGTTTTTATGGGCCTCAGGATTCCTGAAACAGGCTTTTCTGGTTAAAGATGAATAACAACATTTGGCCAATCTGGCGGTTGAAATACCGATTTTCCGGTTTCTGAACTCTGAAAAAATTACATAAAATATTGAATTTCAATGGTTTGAAATTTCAAAAAACTGATTGAAGTAAAATATTCTTTCCTATTTTGCGCCAAAATAAATCACCATTCATGGATACAAAAACACCAGCGAAGCATCCGGCAGGACTTTATGTTCTATTCGTAACCGAAATGTGGGAGCGTTTCAGTTACTACGGGATGAGGGCCATTTTCATCCTTTTCATGACCAAGGTCCTTCTCCTTTCCGATTCGGAAGCCTCCGAAATTTATGGCAGCTATACTGGCCTCGTTTACCTGACTCCGCTTTTGGGCGGCTATCTGTGTGATCAGTTCCTTGGTAATCGCCGAAGCATTTTTGTAGGTGGTTTGCTGATGGCATTGGGTCAGTTTTTTATGTTTCTTAGTGCCAGTGCCGGCCCTGAAGGCGGGATTTCGCTGATGTGGACCGGTCTTACCGCCCTCATCATTGGGAATGGATTCTTCAAACCCAATATTTCAACCATGGTGGGTCAGCTTTACCCCAAAGACGACCGCAGAATTGACAGTGCCTTTACCATTTTTTATATGGGAATAAATCTGGGTGCATTTTTCTCACCCATAGTCTGCAGTTCCTTCAGTGATTATAAATTTGGTTTTCTGGCTGCTTGCATAGGGATGTTGTTAAGCCTTGTTGTCATGATGATGTTTCAGAAAAAATATCTGATTTCTGAGGGGGGCAAGGAAATAGGATTGCCCGTGAAAAAACTGGATGGCAAAAGCATCATGATGGTAGCCGGTTCCATCGGTCTCATTTTCTTTATGCTGAATTTTAAACAATGGTTTAAGTCGGATCAGGACATCATCAGTTGGCTTATTTATGGTTCTATGGTATTGATGCCCCTGCTTATTCTGACGGATAAAAGTCTGGATGATCAGGAGCGCAGACGCATCATTGTGGTGTTTATTCTGGCCTTTTTTGTTATTTTCTTTTGGGGGGCTTTTGAGCAGGCAGGTGCTTCGCTTACCCTCTTTGCCGATCGTCAGACCAACCGCTTCATTGGGAGCTGGCAAATGCCGGCAGAATATTTTCAATCTGTCAATCCCCTGGCAGTCATTAGTTTGGCTCCGCTTTTTACCATTCTTTGGGGATTTTTACACAAGCGAAAAGCCGAACCTTCTTCACCGACAAAAATGGCATGGGGTCTGGCTTTGGTTGCTCTTGGTTATGCTGTGATTGCGTATGCCGTACATGGCATTGGTGCAGATCAGCAAGTGAGTATGTGGTGGCTGTTTGGTCTTTATGTGATTCATACCATGGGAGAACTTTGCCTTTCGCCCATTGGTCTTTCCATGGTTTCAAAACTTGCACCTCTTCGGCTTTCCTCTCTCATGATGGGAACCTGGTTTCTGGCCAATGCCGCAGCCAATAAATTCGCAGGAACCCTGAGTGCCCTGATTCCGCCCTCAGGTGAAATTGCGGGACCTGTTAAATTTCCTGTGTTTCTTGGCTTTCAGATTACCAATCTGTTCGAATTTTTCATGTTGTTTCTGATTATGACCGGTGTGGCGGCGGCCATCCTTTTTGGATTGTCCTCCTACCTTCAGAAACAGATAGACAAGCCAGCCTAAAGTCTTAAGTAATTCATTCTGAAATATTTCAGTTGAACCATGTGGAAAAATCATCCCGGGGCACTGCCCTATCTTTTTCTCTCTGAAATGTGGGAACGCTTCGGCTACTACCTCATGATCGGCATCTTCACGCTTTATCTCAAGGATGTGGAAGCCGGTTTTGGCCTTAGCGAAAAAGAGGCATCTGACTTGTACGGCACCTTCATTGCCCT
Organism: Catalimonadaceae bacterium; assembly: GCA_044359055.1. GTDB lineage: Bacteria > Bacteroidota > Bacteroidia > Cytophagales > Flexibacteraceae > CAMDMI01. The sequence goes on along the minus strand of JBIKMV010000226.1, from coordinate 455 downwards.
GGTCTTCCTGACTCCCTTTATCGGGGGCCTTGTGGCCGACCGCTATTGGGGCTACCGCACTTCTGTTATCCTCGGGGGTATCCTAATGGGCGCAGGGTATATGATTATGGGCACTCATTCCCTGCCTATGCTGTATCTGGCCATGACTCTGGTAATTCTTGGAAATGGATTTTTCAAGCCCAATATCTCCACCCTGCTTGGAAATTTTTACAATACAGATCAGTACCGCAGCCGGAAAGATGAGGGCTACAATATCTTTTACATGGGCATCAATGTGGGTGCTTTTATCTGTAACTTTTTCGGAGCAGCACTTCAGATTATCCTTGGCTGGAAATGGGCCTTTTTTGCCGCAGGGGTGGGGATGTTTATTGGAGTGGCCGTTTTTCTTTTGGGCAGCCCGCATTACAAAGGCTACACAGAGAAGAAGGGGACCCAGCCCGGGGATATGCCTTTCT
>JBIKMV010000225.1:0-4386 GCA_044359055.1 Catalimonadaceae bacterium | reverse complement strand
AAATTCTTTTTTTATGGTCACAGGTACATGTATCAGAGGTGGTCCGGCAAGGCCGGGTTCTTCATTACAAAAGGCAAAACTAATGTGCTGAACTAATTTCGCCTCATAAGAAGATAAATTTTACCCGAGAAAGAGCCCATAAAGCTATTATGAAGGATTTTTGGGCAGATGGAAATACCATAATCCTGACTCTCCACACGCTCAGGGTACATGCCCGCTTGGGTATCCAAGCCGCAGGGCTCTGGCTTGCAATTCCCTGATTTTTTCCGAACTCAGATTTGCGGGATTGCCAAATACCAGAAATTCGGAGTTGAACTCGCTGTCAGAATACTGACCAATTCGGCAAATAAACCGGAACTCGCTGTCCATCATAGACTTAAAGGAGCGATATTCGGGCCGGCTGAGCAGAACCAGATGCGCCCCGCTTTTCCGGATAATGGCCTGAAAGGCTGGATTTTCAAAATAATTTTTTACCCGTATCGGCCCCTCCTTCCTTAAGATTTCCAGCGAAATCCCGGAGGCCAGACCGGGGTAATCGCGGAAGCGGCAATTCATAGCATAATACGACAGAAAACCAATGGGCTCGCAAGTGACCACAAAAGGCTGCCCGCCACTGAGTCCGGCCAGCATATGACCGGCCTTCCGGATTCCATCCTGCCTGTAGGTGCTCATCCGCAGGTATTGTTTTGCTTCGGGCAGGGCCAGAATACCAAAGAAAATGAGGATGGTCTTTCCATAACCTGAAAGACACCACTGCACTATCTGCCACACCGCAAAAAGTGTCAGCAGAAATTTCACCGGCATCTGATACCAACCGAAGAAACGATTCCAGCCGGGTCCGAAGGTGAAAAACAAAACATAGAAACCCAGATACAGGGCTACCTCAAAAACAATCTTTTGTTTCCGGTTTTTCCAGATAAACCAAATGCCTATGGCCTGTAAAACCGAAATAAAAAGATATTGGGTATCGAATAAAACCTGCCTGAAAAAATACCATACAGATTCTGAGAAGACCGGTTTGAGACATTGCTTTACCAGAATGGTATGCGGGATGGCGCTTTGGTAATACAGCCAGCCAATGAGCATAGACACAAGCAGACCGGATATGGGCAAAAGGGATTCTGCGAGTGTCTTTTTAAGTGAAGAGGAGCGGGAAATCCTGCCTGCCAGGCCTGACCAAAAAAGCAGACTTCCCTCGGGCCGGCAAAAAGTACTGAAAGCCTGGATTATGGTTTTACGGGCAGGGGGCAGATTCAGGAAGAATGTTGCCGAGATAAAAAGCAGGTACAACTGGGTTTCCATTCCCGGGGTAAGCACCCTGCCTGTGTAAAGGGCAAAATTCAGCAAAGAATAAACAAAGACCTGCCAGGGGATTGGCAGTTTGCCAACATTCGAAACCCGGCTAAGAAATTGGGATATAAGGAGAATGCTAAGAAAAAAAAGTATAAAATCGAATGCCATGACCGCCTTAGGCGCGGTGTCCTGACTAAAGAGCTGCATGGGGGCTGTCAGCAGGGGGTAGAGCAAACTGGTATTGGTTTGCACCTTTTCTTCCAGATTGTGGTACAGCCCTTTGCCTTCCACAAAATTTCTGGCAATGCGCATGGAAATGAAGGCATCGTCGTAGAACAAAGGGTTGGATAAATTGAAAAGCAGGAAGGCAGCACAAAAAATCAGGGCAACCCAAAGAGCGGATTTCGGTTGATTGCCTTTTGCATTTTGTGGAAAGGAAAGCACAGAAAAACAGGAGTTTAAGCCGGGGTTTATAGTCCGGTCAGGGGCAGATTCGGATTCAGGAAAAAATCAAAGAAACAAAATCCATTCTGCCTGAAATAATTTTTCCGAAATTATACCCGGAAGAAAGAAAGCGGGAGAAATGGGTCCGGGTTTGTGCGAACCTGTATCAGATGGTTACAGAATCAGCGAAAACTCCGACAGTGCCTGGATCAAATCTTGTTTTTTTCTTCTGGAAACCTCCATTTCCGAACCGTCGGACATGATGAGCAAGCCGCCGTCGCCTTTTACATAACGGGCCGCATGGCGCAGGTTAATCAGGCGGGCATGATGGATCCGGATGAAATGGTAATTTGAAAGTAAATTTTCAAACTCAAGAAGGGTACGGCTTACCAAAAGACTGCTTTGGTTTTTCAGGTGAAACAGCGTGTAATTGCCTTTGGCTTCACAGTGCACCACTTCGCTGATGGAGACAAACTCATAGCCTCCCATGGTTGGCAGGGCAATTTTTTTATCGGCATTGGAGTAATTGATGTTGTACACCAGAGCATCGAGATGCCGGTGGCGGTCTTGTTCGTTTCCTTTTTCAAGTACTCTCGAAATGGCTCTCTTCAATTCATCGGCCAGTATGGGCTTCATCAGATAGTCAAGAGCTGAAAAACGGATGGCCTCCAGTGCATACTTTTCATGGCCCGTAGTAAAGACCACATCAAATGTAACCTCTCCAATGGCTTTCAGAATATCGAAGCCGGTTTCGCCGCGCATTTCTACATCCAGAAATACCACATTGGGCTGAAACTGATGAATAAGCCGGGCTGCCTCTTTGCCATCTCCGGCCTTACCCACTACTTCTATCTCAGAGAAAAAATGCTGAATTTGTTTTTCAAGCAGGTCCCGGCTTTGGGGTTCGTCGTCCACAATCAGAGCTTTAATTTTCATAGCAAACAGTAGGCTAAAATATTTGAATCATTCAAAAACATCAATCCATCCAAATGGGGAGAATCAGCTCTACCCGGGTGCCGCAAGGTTCGCCGGTTGGGCTTTTCAAGTCGATTATCTTCAATGCGTTGCTATCGGAATGGTTGAATTTTTTTTATTCGTTCTTTGATAATGGTCATACCCAGCGAGCGGCGATCTGCGGCCTCCGGGGCAGGTTCAGGCTTACGGCCTACCCCATTGTCTTCAACTGTGACCTTGAGTTGGTTTCTGGCTATCTGATTGAAACCAATACACAATTTACCCTGAGTTGACAGGGGCAATAAACCATGCAAAATAGCATTTTCAACAAAGGGCTGAATACACATAGGTGGGATAAGAATCTCAGAAACAGGAGTTTGGGTATCAGCTTGAATATCCAGCCCGAAAGGAGATTCCATTCTCAATTGTTCCAGGTGAATATACATTTCCAGACTTTCCATTTCTTCCGCCAATGTAATCATTTCCAGCCGAGAATGCTCCAATACCTTTCGCATCAGGCGGGAAAAACGGGCCAGATAATCAGAAGCCTGAAGGGTGTCATTTTTCCAGATGAAATGGTCAATGGAATTGAGTGCATTGAACATAAAATGGGGATTCATTTGTGCCCGCAGGGCCTTTACTTCCAACTCCAGTTTTTCTCTTTCTGCTTTGGCTTTTTCAAATCCTTCCTTTCTTGCCCTGTTAATTCTCCAATGTGAATACAAACCGGACAGACCGGCAAAAAGACCAATGCAAATGCCATAAAACCAGAGGGTTTGATACCAATGCGGCAATTTTTTAATCCAAATGGTTTTTTCTTCACTTTTTAAACCCTGCTCGTTTCCGGCCCAAAACCGAAATTGAAATGTACCGGGTGAGAGACCAGAAATTTCTGTTAAAGCTGAAGGTCCGGCCTTTACCCAATTTTTGTGCACACCCTCCAGTTTGTAAAAACACTGACTTTTATCCTGCCCAAAAAAGTTGAGGTTAGAAATCCGAAGGTTAAAATATTGATTTTCAGGAGAAATAATCAGATATCGTTTGTTTTCAAGCGCAGAATCCAAGGCTTGCTTCTTTTCTTCGGTTGTCCATCCGGACAGGGCTACTTCGGGCCGTGCAGGTAGCCCAATGCTATCCGGATGAAAAAGCACAAAACCCCGGTTGCTCCCCAAGGCCAACCAGCCCTTGTCTGAAATCGCTGAGGCCTGAAATCGTTGCGGTGTTAGCAGATTCCCGGATTGCATGGTTTCAAATGACCGAATCCCTACAGGATTTTGGCCTGCCGAAGGAATGCGGTAGAGGCCGGCCCCGGCAAGCCACAAATTGCCTCGCTTATCGGCCTGGACTACCGGAAGATTCAGATCCGAAAGCCCAATTTGGCGGTTCAGGGACTGGAAAACCAGGGGGTTTTGAATTTTGGAATAAAAGACCCCTCCTCCTTCGGTGCTAACCCAAACCGTGTTTCGGGTAAAGGCCATGTTAAGAATATTGCTGTTGGAAAGCCCATTTTCAGCACCCACAAGCCTGTATTGATGGGTTCCCGGATCGAAAACCACCAAACCACCCCCGTTGGTGCCCAACCACAAATTGGCGTCCGGGCCTATTTGTATTGTATTGATCTGGTTTAAAGCCAAAACAGCATTTCCCAACTTGTCTTTCAGGGAAAAAATTTCAAACCGGTTTTCATTTTCATGC
>JBIKMV010000051.1:0-15241 GCA_044359055.1 Catalimonadaceae bacterium | reverse complement strand
TATATCCAGTTGATGGTCAGAATTTTGATTGCTGTTTTCCCAGATCCGGATACATTTTCCCAGTGGAGAAAACAAAACAATCTGCTCCGGCTTGCTGCCCATCCAGTTCAGCAAACCGGATTCATCGGTGGGGTTGGGGAATATTTCCCAATTCTTTTCGGTTTTCTTTTGGGCAACTGCGTTCGGCCCGAGCCTGTTAACCAACAGGTTTACTCCCCCGCCGGAATTGCCCATGGCCATTTCCGGAAAGCCATCGCCATTGAGGTCGGCCAATGCCGGAACAATGGCCCTGCCCCAGGTGCGGTAAAGCCGCTGCGAAAAAAGTTCATTCATGTACCAGATAGAGTCTGCCGGAAAAGTATTGCCGGGGTTTTGCAAAAAACTTTTGAACCATTTCAGGGTGCCGGCATAATCGCCTACAGCAAGGTCGGGATTCCCGTCCTGATCGGCATCGGCAATGGCAAGGCTAGTATTGGTGGCACCCGGATAGCGGGCCACATTGCCGAAGTTGGGGTTAATCAGCTGAAACTGAAGTTCGGGCCAGGTGCCGGTAATTTTCCAATACTGAATACGGCCGGTGCTGTATTTTCCCACCAGCATATCCCGGATATTGTCACCATCTATATCTGTCCAAACGGGGGAATCATACAAATCAAACGCAAAAGGATAGCGAATGGCCGAGCTGAGCGGCCCTACATTCATGGCTTGTCCGGGTGGATTTTGATTGATCAGAATAAAAAGGCGGGTACTGTCGGGAACAACCGGGCTGATGGTTCCTTTGGCAGAAATCCAGCCAAAATCCAAAGAACCATCGCCATTGAAATCGTGGACGATGGGCCGCATCCGCTTTCTGAAAAGGGATGAAAGTCCCAGAAAATCATCGGTTTCTTTGGCAAACCTGGGAGAAAGTGCAGTACCAGTATTCCGAAAAAAGGCAATTTTACCCTGCACTAGGCTGCCATTGCTCAGGCCGAGATTGCCTATCCAAAGGTCTTGGTCACCGTCACCATCAGCATCGGCAAAGGCAGGGCTGCTTTCTTCGCCCTGATCTGTATTTTGATTTTGAAAAAAATCTTTTCCAACCCACTGAAAATCAGGTGATACACTGCTGTTGTTCTGATAAAAGTAAGAACCCTCAAGTCCATTTATGGCATATCCCTCTGAAACATTGCTGAAATAGGTCGGACTTACGATGAGGTCTTTTTTGTTATCGAAATTCAGGTCCAGGTGATAGGCCGAGGGAAAAAATGGAATCTTTACATAATGGGCAGCATTGGGAAACAAGGTATCGGAAGATGTAAACCGGGCCGAAAAGGGAGTGCCGCCGTTGGTGAGTCTGCTCAGCAGTGGACAGCCCAGATCGCCCACAAGCAGGTCCTGATCGCCGTCGGCATCGAGGTCGAGGGCGCAAAGCTGTGAGCCGATGTGCTGAATTCTTTCTGGAGGCTCCGGGTCAGTTCCGGGTCCCGGTCTTAGGCCAAAACAGCTGGTATTCAGCTTCATTTGTCCGCAAATCGGCATGGTAGCAAAACGACCGAATACGCAGGTATCTTTTCGCAACTGGAATCCGTTGCAGGAGCCGGTATTTTCCAGCGTCAGATTTCGGTGGTATTCTACTGTATTGCCCGAAAAATCGAAATTCAGAATATCCAGATCGCCATCGCCATCCACATCTGTAAAGGAGGGCGCACCATAGACATTCACCTGAATGTTTACCGGTCCGCTCAGTCCCTGACTGAAAAGGCCATCTGTTTCCAGAGCAAAAGCCACCGTTCCCGGGCCGGGGCTGATGTTTTTAAAGACCTTGATACCCAGTGCGGTTTGGGTGAACAAATCCAGTTTCCCGTCGCAATTAAAATCTGCCGAGGCCATCCATGCCTCCATTTCGGGGATGTAATCTTCATAATCAGGATTGTATTTCCAGATGGCTGTGCCATTTTCTACAGCAGCAAGGTAGGTCAGCACCCGCCCGGAGGTTTTGTCAAAAACCAGCAAGTCGTGTTCACCATCATTGTTCAGGTCGCAGGGCCAGAACTGCCCCGAATTGTAAGAGCCCGACCAGGGGTTTGCCAGGTTGCTGCCATTTACCGAAAGGGCGGGATTGAAATGTGAAAAAGACAGATTCTGACCCTTACAAAAGAATGGAGGAAGAGATAAGCAAATGAGAATCAGGGCAAATAGTCTGGTCATGAGGCGAAAGATAGAAAAATTTCTGCTTCCTGATGATTTGGCAATCCGGGTATTATATTTTCGAAACATACTCAGAGGCAATGGCAGCACTTTGCAGGGCAAGGGGAATGCCTCCGCCAGGATGAACGGTGCCGCCACAGAAAAAAAGATTGGGGATTTGCCTCGAAAAATTGGCGTGCCGCAGAAATGCCGCAAAACGGTCGTTGGAATTGGAGCCATACAGGGCACCGCCTATGGCTCCTGTCCGGGCTTCCAGACCCGGAGGATCGAGCTGGGTCTCTGCTTCTATTTCCGGTTCCACATCAAAGTGAAGCTCTTTCGAAAGGCGGCTCAGCACTTTTTTCCGGGTTTCTTTTTCCAAAAGTTCCCAGTTCTGCCCTTCGTTGGCTGGAGCATTGACCATCACAAACCAGTTTTCGCCATATGACGGAGCATCTTCAGGTCGCTCTTTTGAGCTGATATTCAGATAGATGGTGGAATCTTCGGGCATATCTTTCTTCTTGAAGAGGGAGTCGAACTCAGCCTGGTAATCGGCAGAAAAGAAAATATTGTGCAGCCCTGTTTGGCTGGTTTTGCGCCGGATGCCCCAGTACCAGATAATGGCAGAAGTGGATTTGGGCAAACCCACATAATGGTTTCCTTCCTTGCTCATATTGAGGAGTTTGGAATAGGTTTGGCTCACATCGATGGCCGAAACCACCACATCCCCGGCAAAAAATTCACCTTTCGAAATCAGGCCCCTGATTTTGCCCCCGGATAGCTCCAGTTTTTCTACAGGCGAGGAAAACCGAAACTCAACCCCCTTTTCGCTCGCCAGCCGGAACAGTGCCGTAGCAATCTGGTACATTCCCTTTTCCGGAAAAAAGGCCCCGATTCCGAATTCCAGATGCGGAATCATGCTCATGACGGCCGGGGTCTGATAGGGATCGGAACCATTGTAAGTAGCATAACGGTTGAAAAGCTGCACGGTTTTCGGATTGGAGAAAAGCCCGGAATGGTACCGGTGCAGGCTTTGCGTCAAGCCCAGTTTAGGCAGCCCTGCGTAGGCCCGGAGAGCCTTTTTATTAAAGAAGGTAGAGGGCTGCCGCAGGCATTTTTCCAGAAATATTTTTCCTATGGATTCATATTTCCACTGACCACGATCCAGATAGTCCCGGATGGTTTCTTCCTTTTCTCCTAATGTTTCAGTCAGGGTCCGGATGAGATTTTCGCGGTCGGCTGAAGCTGTAAATTGCATGCCATCGGGAAAAAAATAGCGGCAAACCTCATCCAGCTTCCGGAAGGGAAAACCGGATGCTTTTTTTCCAGAAAGCCAGAAAAGTTCTTCTACCAAATGGGGCATGGTAAACAGGGATGGCCCTGCATCAAAGCGGTAATCCCCCAGCCGGATTTCGGATAATTTTCCACCCGGAAAATCATTGGATTCAAATACTTTCACAGCAAAACCCTGAGCTGCCAGCCGGATGGCAACGGCCAGACCGCTCACGCCTGCACCCAGTACAAGGGCCGTTTTTTGAGATTTCATACCTTAAAAAACATTTTTTTGCTGAATTGTTGTGCTGCTTTTTTTTCTTCGTAATTCTGACCCTCTGAAAATCAAAAAAATACGGGAATGTCAAAAGCGCTGACAAATCTGTTAATATTGCACCCGCATTCAGAGACAATACAAAAACCGTATGCTGAACATCGTTCTCTTTGGTCCCCCCGGCGCCGGAAAAGGCACCCAATCTGCCAAATTGATAGATAAGTATCAACTTATCCACCTTTCAACAGGCGACCTGCTCCGCTCCGAAATTGCCTCAGGAACCCAGCTGGGCCTGAAAGCAAAAGGACTTATGGATGCCGGCGTTCTGGTACCTGATGAAGTGGTGATTGGTATGATAGACAATAAGTTAAGTCAGAATCCTGCAGCCAAAGGCTTTATTTTTGATGGTTTCCCCAGAACCATTCCGCAGGCGCAGGCCCTGGATAATCTACTTATCCAAAGGGGTACTTCTATTTCGGGAATGATAGCCCTGGAGGTGGAAGAAAAAGAGCTCATCAACCGGCTTCTTCTCCGCGGACAGTCTTCCGGAAGGCCCGATGACCAGAACGAGGAGCTGATTGCCCAGCGGGTAAAAGAATACAACACAAAAACAGCCCCTGTTGCCGGATTTTACAGGGAGCAGAACAAATATTTTTCGGTCTATGGCATAGGCGAAATCGAAGAGATTTTTTCGAAGCTTTGTGCCATCATGGACAAACTCTGAGCCATAACATATCCTCTTTCGGTCAGTCTCCGGGATTTCCAAATTTTTATCATTTTCGGCTGCCTTTGGCAGGATGAAGATTTTTTGCTAAATCGCACGCCCTTTCAAAAAAAAATTGACAATCTGAAAAGGAAATACCTGCCGCCTACATGCTGGAATACATCGACTTGATTGAACAAACCTTTGAATTTCCGACCGAGGAGTTCAAAGTGGAAAACAACGAACTCGTTTTCAACGGGGTTCCCCTCATGCCAATCATCGAGGAATATGGTACGCCACTGAAAATCAGCTATTTACCGAAAATTTCCCAGCACATTCAGAAAGCTAAAAGCCTTTTTGCCAAAGCATTTGACAAATATGGCTACACCGGAAAATATACCTACTGCTATTGCACCAAATCGAGCCATTTCCGGTTTGTGCTGGAGGAAGCCCTGAAAAATGACATCCACATCGAAACCTCTTCGGCATACGATCTGCCGATTGTGAGGGAATTGCACAAAAGGGGCCTGGTTTCCAAAGATACCTTTATCCTCTGCAATGGCTACAAAAGGCCGCTATACCTGCAGTATATTAGCGAGTTGATAAACGATGGCTTCCACAATTGCATCCCCATTCTGGACAATCTGATGGAAATCGACTACTATGAGCAAAACATAAAAGTAAATTGTCAGGTAGGCATCCGCATTGCCGCCGACGAGGAACCCAATTTTGAATTTTACACCTCCAGGCTCGGTATCCGATACAACGATATTTTGGATTTTTACAAAAAGCGGATTGAGGGTAGAGCAAAATTCACACTGAAAACCCTGCATTTCTTTGTGAATACCGGAATGAAGGATACCGCCTACTACTGGAACGAGCTGGCCAAGTTTGTGGAGCTGTACTGCGAGCTGAAGAAGATATGCCCCGAGCTCGACAGCATCGACATCGGGGGTGGCTTGCCCATCAAAACTTCTATGCAGTTTGAGTTTGATTATGAGTACATTATCGATCAGATTGTAGAAAACATTCAGTACATCTGCACCGAACAAGGTGTGCCCATGCCCGATATTTTTACCGAATTCGGGAGCTATACAGTAGGCGAAAGCGGTGCGGTTATTTACTCCATTCTGGATCAGAAGCAGCAGAACGACAAGGAGCTTTGGTACATGATCGACAGTTCTTTCATCACCAACCTGCCCGATGCCTGGGGCCTGAATCAGAAATATATCATGCTGGCCATCAACAACTGGAATAAGCGCTACCATCAGGTAAACCTGGGCGGACTCACCTGTGATTCAATGGATTACTACAATTCCGAGGCACACAGCTCGGTGGTATTTCTCCCTAAAATTGACAATGGTGAGCAGTTGTATGTGGGATTTTTCCATACCGGTGCCTACCAGGAATCGCTGGGAGGATACGGTGGCATTCAACATTGCCTTATTCCGGCTCCCAAGCATGTGCTCATTCAGAAAGATGCAAAAGGAAAAATAAGCACCGAGCTTTTTGCTGCCGAGCAGGACAGCGAGAGCATGCTGAAAACTTTGGGCTACCGGTAGAAGGCAGGGCGAATCAGCCCGAATTCCAAATTATTTAATGTTGAAGAGATTTCCTCAGTACAGGGGAAATTGCTTCATCCAGTTGTTTACCTCAAGCCGTGTTTGGGCGAGTATGGTATCGTTGTCATGGTGCATCAGCACGCGGTCTGTGAGTTCCACAATTTTTTCAAAATCTGCCTCTTTAAGGCCCCTGGTGGTCATGGCTGCTGTTCCTACCCGGATGCCCGAAGTGATGAAAGGCGACTTATCATCAAATGGCACCATGTTTTTGTTGATGGTGATTTCGGCTTTTATCAGGGTGTTTTCGGCCAGTTTTCCGGTAATGCCCTTGTTTCGCAAGTCTATGAGCATCAGGTGGTTGTCGGTGCCCCCTGAAATGATTTTGTAGCCCCTTTCGGTAAAGGCTGCCGCCATAGCCCGGGCATTGGACCTTACCTGTTTTACATAGTCGGCAAATTCGTCGGTGAGGCATTCACCGAAAGCAATGGCCTTGGCTGCGATCACATGTTCGAGCGGACCGCCCTGGGTACCCGGAAAAACCCCAAGGTCCAGCAGATTGCTCATGGGTTTTAGCTCACCCTTGGGGGTTTTTTGCCCGAATGGATTTTCGAAATCTTTGCCCATGAGAATCAGTCCGCCTCTGGGCCCCCGCAGGGTTTTGTGGGTGGTGGTGGTGATAAAATGGCAATGGGGAACCGGATTGTTGAGCAATCCTTTGGCTATCAGTGCCGAAGGATGCGAAATATCTGCCAGCAAAAAGGCTCCTACCTGATCGGCAATTTTCCTTAGCCGGGCATAATCCCAGTCGCGGCTGTAGGCGGATGCACCGCAGATGAGCAGTTTTGGTTTTACGGCAAGGGCTTTTTCTTCCACCTTGTCCCAATCGATCAGGCCGGAATCGGGTTCTACGCCATAGAAATGGGGTTCATACAGTTTTCCCGAAAAATTCACCGGCGACCCATGGGTCAGGTGTCCGCCGTGCGAAAGATCGAAGCCCAGAATTTTATCTCCGGGATTGAGGATGGCCAGCATGACAGCGGCATTGGCCTGTGCTCCCGAATGGGGCTGCACATTCGCCCAAACAGCACCAAAAAGCTCTTTAGCCCTGTCGATGGCGAGTTGCTCCACCTCATCCACTACCTCGCAGCCCCCGTAGTACCGCTTTCCGGGAAGGCCTTCGGCATACTTGTTGGTGAGTACAGAGCCCATGGCATCCATCACCTGCTGAGAGGTAAAGTTCTCTGAAGCAATGAGTTCTATACCAAATTCCTGACGGTGCTTTTCTTTGGCAATCAGGTCGAAAATGGCTTGGTCACGGGTAATGCGGGTTGCAGATGAGGTCATATTTTCTTAAAAATGGACACGCAAATAAACCCAGAAAATCACATTTCTTTTTTCAAACTTTTTACAATTAGTGCATGATTACGGCAGACTGAACGCAAAGGCAATTCTCGGGTCCGGCCGGAATTAAATCAGGTTCAGGGCTTTGGGCTAGAAAACGGGCTATTCCGATTTTGCATGCCACCGGGTATGTTCGGGCGATCGGGTTTGGCAATCCATTTCGGCAATTATGGACAACAATGGAAGGACCATCCCTCAGTACACCACCAGGTGAATGCACCAGATGGCAGACGAGAGGGCAAAAGCCCAGAAGAGGGAAGCAAAGAGCATATACCGGATGACCCGCTGCTTGCTTTCGCCAAAGGAAATGGCCAGCAGCGTGCCTACAATGGGTGAAAAAACCACCGGAGTGAGGAAGGCGAGGCCTTTCAGGCCGTAGCGCAGCCAGAATCTCACCACCTTCCGGTTGCGGGGCGAAAACAGTTTGCGGTCGTGCCGGAAGGTATTGAACCACCAGTCTCTTGCTACCGTACCCCCGAAGGAGGAAATGGTAACCGAAGTCATCATGCCCAGGCAGGTAAGGGTTGCGGTTTCGATGATGCTGAGCCCTGCAAAAATACCGGTGGTAGGTCCGATGACGAACTTAAACATGCTCACGATAAAAACCGTAAAGTATTTGAAGATTCTTTCGCCCATTCAGCGGTTCATTTGGCCCGAAATTGATATTTCTTTTTCAAATTGATTCAAAATCACCTCAATTTGTACAGAGATTTTACAGCAGCAGAAACCAGAAAAGCAGAATGCCGACAGCAAGATGGTCTTTTTCGTTGTCTCTTTCGGGGCTGCTTCTGTCATATATTCTGATTTCCGGCAAGGCATTCGCACAGCCTCAGGCCGATTCTTCTTCTGTCCGCTCAGAGTCTCAGCGGATGGGTATCAACACCTTTACCTCCGGCAATGCGGGCGATTGGCGCAAAAAATTCAGCGGCGACCAGCGGATTCACATCATGGCCGGTCAATATTGGGTATACAACCGCGCCTTGCCTTCCAACCGGTTCATTATCAACAATCTTTGGAATTCTGCCTATTACTCCCGGCGCATTTCGCGAAAGTGGCAAATGGCTTCTGAGGCATGGCAATACTCTTATTTTGCCAACCAAACCCGCATGGCACAGGGTCTGGGTCAGCTGATATTTATTCCCCTTCAGAATGAAAAGCAGATGCTGAATATTTCGGCCGGGCTGGGCATGGTAAACGACAAGCGGCTGAGCAACAACAATACAGGACTCAGAATGCAGGCCGGTCTGGATTTTTTCACCCACGCAGGAGATTCCAGTCTGGTTTTTACCCTCAGGGCCAATGCCTTTCAGGCCAATATTTCCCCACGGAAAAATGAGCGGCTTATGGCCAATGCCGGGCTGTCAAAAGATTTTCAAAACCAGGGTTCTCTTTCGGGCGAAGTGGGGATACTGAAAAGCCGTGTTGAAGATTTTTTGAATTCAGATATTCAGTCTATCGCAAGCGATACGGCCTTCGGAAAAATCCTGCTGCGTTATCAGGTACTGAAAAACCTTATTTTTTCATCCGAAAATATGGTCTTTACCCCCAATCGCACTTTTTTTTACAGAAATGCCGAGAGCCAAAAGGAGGTGCGGAATGTGCGCTATTTTCAGGATGAATACCAAAGTCTGAACAGCTTCAGGTATTTAACATCCCGAATAAAAGCGGAGTTTTCATTTGAATCCAAATTGCGAAACCGCACCTACGACATCATCAACCGCCTGGATCCCAAATTGCCCACCTATGCCTCTGAATTGCAGAGTTTTAATCAAAAATTGAAAGAGGAAAGGATAAAAGACATCCGAGAACAATACACCACCTATACCGGCGATGCCCGGGCAGTGCTGAGCAAGCACCATACCCTGCGCCTGCACTATGTTGCTCAGTTGCTCCGGGTAGATACCCGCTCCCCCGAAAACAATCAGGACCGGGATGAAATATTATATGCCGGCGAGCTGAGCCATGAGTGGAAGCTCAATTCCGGATTCCGGCTTATCAACAAGTATTCGGGTAGTTACAGGCGCCTCATTTTTATAGAGGCCAGCCAGAGCTCAGAGAATTTCACAGACCGCATAATCCGCTGGGAACCAGGCTTCCGGTGGCTTGGAGCCAACTTTTCATGGGCCGGGCAAATGGGCATCTGGGCTACCTATCAGGTGCGGGATTTTGAAAGCCAGCAAGACAAAAACCGATCCAACCGGGTGCTGCTTATTGCGCATCAGGGCGAGTACAGGTTCAATCAGAAATGGAAAGTAATGGGTGATTTCTTAAGGCGTGAAAACCGACTCAGCCAGCTCAACTGGGAGCGTTTTTCCGAAAGTCCAATTGATACGGTAACCATTTACGACATTTCAATGAAGGGGCAATTGGCTCAAAATCAGAGTGGTAGTGAAAAAGGTTTTCAGCTTGGCTACCGAGCTTACTGGCAGGTGAGGAAAGCCAAAGCCAGCCTGATAGATCCGGGCAATGGAGCCAGGCTCATCTTTTTAAGAACAGTCATCATCCAGCAAGGTCCGCAGCTGCGCTTCATCTGGTCTAAACCCGGAAAGTTTTCCCTTTCGGCAGAGGTTTGGATGCAATGGTCCTCCCAGTATTTTACCTACAAAAAATCGGATGAATCTTTTCTGGGCAACAATTATACTGCCGAACAGCTGGCCTTCCGTGACGACCGGTTTCTGCCCTTCTTCACCATCAACGGGATTTGGTTTTTGAAAAAAAGATAGGTCTCTTGTTCTTTTTATATAAAATCGCATCTCTGCTTTATGTTTCTGAAGCCCATCTACAGTGCCGGGCCGGTGCATAGGAATATCAGAAACAAGAGCTGAAAATCCATTTCGGTATTTATGTCCAGAATACAGATAAACAGCAAGATGCCGGACCTTCCGGTTTCCATTTTTACGCAAATGTCTCAGCTTGCGGCAGCCCATCAGGCCATTAATCTGGGTCAGGGTTTCCCTGATTTTCCCATGGATGCGAGGCTTCAGGATTTGGTGCTTCAGGCCATGCGTGACGGTTTCAACCAATACGCTCATTCCAACGGATACCCCCTGCTCCGGGAGGTCATTGCCGAAAAAATCAAGCGCCTTTATGGCAATCCGGTATCGGCAGAGCATGAAATTACCATAACACCCGGCGGGACTTATGCCATATCCAATGCCCTTACAGCGGTGCTGCAACCGGGGGATGAGGTCATTTTGTTTGAGCCTTGTTTTGATTCTTATATTCCCAATATCGAAATTATGGGTGCAATTCCGGTTCCCATTCCCCTGAATTTTCCCTCTTACTCCATTCCCTGGGAAAAGGTAAGGCAGGCCATCGGTCCCAAAACCAGAATGATTATCCTCAACTCTCCCGGCAATCCGACGGCTACCATCCTCAGCCGGGCAGATCTGGATACTTTGAAAGAGTTGGTTGAAGGCAGCAACATTCTGATTATGAGCGATGAAGTGTATGAGCATCTGATATTTGACGGAGAAAAGCACCTCAGTATTCTCTCTGATCCGGAGCTTTTTGAGCGGTCTTTTGTCGCCTTTTCACTGGGCAAGGTTTTCCATTGCACAGGCTGGAAGACGGGCTATTGTATTGCCCCTTCCTACCTGATGAAAGAGTTCCGCAATCACCATCAGTTCAATGTGTTTTCGGTGGGATCGGCGCTTCAGGTGGCCATGGCCCGATACCTTCAGGATCCTGAAGTTTATCTTTCGCTACCCGGTTTTTTTCAGCAGAAACGCGACTTTTTTCTTGGAGAGCTGAAAACGCCTTTTCTGAAACCACTTACCTGTAAGGGTTCTTATTTTCAGTGCTTTACCTTTGATAAAAATTCAGGCATCAGCGACTTTGATCTTGCTGGGATTTTCACCCGTGAATTTGGTGTTGCCACCATTCCGGTATCTGCTTTCTATCGGGACAAGACCGACAATGGTGTACTTCGGATATGTTTTGCCAAAAAAGAGGAAACCCTTGCAGCCGCAGCCACAAGGCTCAACCATGCCGATTATTCAAAGTTAAAATAAAGGGTTACCGTATGGGTGTACATTCTGCTTATGCTTTGGGCGTATACATTCGGGTCGGTATTTTTCAGATTGGAAAACCCGTGGGAAAAACGGATTTCGGGTGAAAACTTGAAAAGCGGATAGTAAAAATCGAATCCAAAACCATATTCCACATTGAAATCAAACGAAGTGGCCCTGAGGCGGTCCTGCTGGAGTTCTTTCATTTTGGAACCCACTTCAAAACCCGGTTTTATTCCTCCGAGGATGTACATGCGGGTATTGTTTCTTCGCACCGATTTGAATTTCAGCAAAATGGGCAGTTCCATGAAGCTGAAGGTCGATTGATTCAGTTCGGTGGTGGAGGAGTCGTTCTGAAAACGGAATACCAAAGACCGCTGATAGAAAGAAACAGAGGGCAAAATGCGGGCATCCAGCAGATTGAATAGCCGGAGGTTGAAAATAAATCCGGTTGTAAATCCGACAGCCGGCTGGGGATTGATAGAAAACAGCCTCGAGGCCGAATCAAGATTGGGATCTACAAGTTGATTATTGAAAAACGGGGAGGCAAGGGTTTTGAAACTGGAGCGATTAAGGGCCAGAAAAAAGCCATAATGGAGGCGTTTGCTATCATATCCCACCAGATTCTGGCCTTTTCTTCTTACGGTTTTCGACTCATCGCCGTCTTTCCTGAATTGCGATTGCGATTGTGAAAAGGCAGGCCGGAAGCCAAAGCAAAAGGCTAGAAAGAGGAGGAAAAAAAAGAAAATACGGCCTTTTAGAATCACCCGGTTTTGGAAACGAAAAGTAAACTGGATTATTTGAAACCAGTGTAAATGCTGCTGATTCCAAAGGTTAAAGGTACGGCCTTCACTCTTTCAAATCCCTGAGATGTGAGTATTTTTAAGAAACTGTCGCCTTCGGGGAACACATCTACAGAAGCCGGTAAATACGAATATGCAGCCTTGTCGCCCGAAATCAACCGCCCTGCTGCTGGCAAAAGACTGAGATTGTAAAAATTGTATAACCCTTTGATTATTATATTTTTAGGCTTTGAAAACTCGAGGATCATCAGCTTCCCGCCGGGCTTCAAAACCCGGTGAATTTCAGCGAGACCGGTCTCGAGATTTTCGAAATTGCGCACTCCGAAACTGACCATTACTGCATCAAAATGGTTGTCAGGAAAGAGTAATTTTTCTGAATCACCTGTCCGAAGTTCGATTTTATCCTGCAAACCCCTTTTTATAAGTTTTTTGCGGCCCTCCTGCAGCATGCCCTCACTAATGTCTACACCGATAATTTTTCCGGGCTTTAGTGAAAGGGCTTCGATGGCCAGGTCGGCAGTGCCGGTGGCAATATCCAGGATCAGTTCCGGCTTCACATCCAGGAGCCGGGCAATGGCTTTTTTGCGCCACCAAATATCTATTCCAAAGGAAAGCAGGCGGTTCAATACATCATACCGGAAGGATATATTGTTGAACATGGTGGCCACCTGTTCTTTCTTGGTGGCATCCGAAGCGGAATATGGAACAATAGGGGTTGTGGGCATGTAACTAAAAAAAAGACTCCTTTTGTTGGGCAATCAACTCAGAGGCGGAATGGCTGCAAATATAGGGCCAATAAAAGGTGCCCATGGTGGATTAACAGGTTTTAAAAGATTAACAATTTGATAGACAGATTATTGTTGTCATAATCTGAATAGATATTCTGATTTTGCTGTTATTGACAAAAGGGTTTTTCTGATATTTTGAAATCGAATCGCTTTAACCTTCTTAGTCTGGTTTTAGGCCCCCGAAAACCAAGATTTTAGTTTGCTTTGAACCCGGGCAGAATCTTCAAGAGAAAATGAAAAAATTATTTGGGAAGCCATAAAATCAGCATCCCCGGGCAAATTTTTATTTACATTTGAATGCTAAATAAATTAAACCAATCATCCATTAACTCATGAAACAAACCTTTCTGAACATTTTGTTTCTGCTAAACATCGGGCGGCCGGGTCTTTCACAGCCCCAGATAACTACTTTTTTCAGTACCGGCAACAACTGGACCGATGTGGTTCAGCTTAATCCCGAAACCTATGTAGCTACCTCAGGTATGCAACTTATCCGCACAGAAAACGCCGGTCAGACTTGGAGTATTGTGTACACCTTTCCCGCAAATCAGGGTGCCGATTTGCTCTTTGAACACAACGATACACTGTATGCCTGCGGTAACCGCATTTATCGTTCGATCAACGGCGGAATAGCCTGGCAGTTCCTGAGTGATCCTCCCGGCAACGGAAGAATTCAGAAAATGCTTTTTTACCCGGGCGGAAAAATCCGTGTGGTGACCCAATACAGTCAGAATGAAAATGCAGGACTCTGGGAAACCAATAACGGGTTTTCCACCTACAGCAATATCCTGAGCTACAACGGAGGACTGTATGATGTAGTGGGTTTCGGGTTAGATACCTTATATGTGACCAGCGTATCTCAGGGAGGAATTTTTGACATTAAGAAAACTTTTAGTGGCGGTGCTGCATGGCAGAATGCCAACATCAGTCTGGCACCTTATTCCGCTGGGTTTACAAATTACACCAACAAGTTGCATTGCAGTCATCCGGACAGCTGTTTTTTGTTTATCAACTATTACATGAACCATGTATTTTTCACCAATGATGGTTTTGCTAGCGTGCAGTTCGATACCCTTCTGATGGCAAGCCAAATTATGGAATACTTTTCCTGCGGCAGCAGGGATTATATTTTGCACACTGCGGTGGATGGGTCATCTGGTTATATTTTTAGTGTTGAAAAGTTACCATCAGGCAAACTGAAATTTTTAGAAAAGACTCTTCTGGGTTTGTATGTTAGCGGATTTCACTACAAAAATCAGCAGCTGGTAGCCGTTGGCGCCGATTTTAAGGGTTTGCGCGTCACGGGTTTGTGTGCTACTACCAGTAGCCGTCCTTCGGTATTTGGCAAAGCAAAGTACCATATTCAGAACAACGGCAGCGCATATCGTTTTTGTTCCGATGACGGCACAATCCTTAAGGAAGCCAGACTGGTAAACAGCCGTGCTCAGGTGGTTCAAATATTTGGGCAGAATTTGGGTTCTGCATGCATCTCATGGGATAGCCGGAACCTGCCCCCGGGATTGTATGTTCTGAGATTCCGGGATGAAAATGGAAATATTGGTACCCGAACCTTCAGCCATAGTAATTGAAAAACAGGGTTTTATGAGGATTTTTCTTAAAAAGATAAGAGTTGAACAAAGTAACAGTCAAATCAGACCAGTCTTCATTTCTGAGTTCGGGCAGGTTTTTGGAAAATCAAGATTCGGGGGCTACTTATGCGAAAAAAAACAGGGTTTTAAGGGATGCCAAAAATGGGATGGCTGCCTTTAAGCTTCACACATCAATCAGGACCTGCCATGAGCCAGTTGAAAAAGTTATTGTTCAATTTTAATTCTGAATATTATTGGTCAGACCTTTTTGGTGTATTGATTTCATTGGTTTTTCGGCCCTCTAAGGTATTTACCTCCACCCGTATTGTTTGGAAATGTAAGGGTATAGTGAAAGCAGATTCCCTGGTTATCGGCATACTATCCAACAGACTTGGATTGATTCCTTTTTCTAGAGGTATTGTAGAAGTAGGCCACGGCGGCACATTTACGGCAGGAAGGGGGGTCCGCATTTCGCATGGCTGCAGGGTTTTTGTCAGTGGTAATCTGGAAATAGGTAGCAACACCTATATCAATCCCCACTGCCTGATTGTAGCTCAACACCACATCAGTATCGGCAGCCATTGTGCCATCAGCTGGAATTTCCAGGTTATGGATTCAGACTTGCACCAAATCACGGGAGGTTTGCCGAACCAATCAGAAGTTCGGATTG
>JBIKMV010000050.1:0-15267 GCA_044359055.1 Catalimonadaceae bacterium | reverse complement strand
GATGGCTGAAATCCCGGAAGGGTACCTGAAATGAAAGCCGATGATAAAAAAATCGGGATGATAAGGCCGGCACAGGGAACTTTCGGCGGTATTTGCTTGCAGAAAGATTTTTTTTCTTACTTTTGCACTCCGAATTTTTAAACAGATGAAAGCCGATATCCATCCCGCATACAGAGAAGTTGTTTTTGCCGACTCTTCAAGCGATTTCAAATTTTTGACCCGTTCTACCATGAGTTCTTCAGAAACCATTCAATGGGAAGACGGCAATACCTATCCGCTTATCCGGGTGGAAGTTTCTTCTGCCTCACATCCTTTCTACACCGGAAAGAAACAAATGGTGATGGCAGCCGGAAGGGTGGAGAAATTCAACAAGAAATACAACCGATAATTTTTTCTTATTCATATGTAAAAAAAGCGGTTCTGAAAAGGGCCGCTTTTTTTTGTTCGTACGGCGGCAATACAGCCGAAATAAGCCATTGAAAAGTGAAATTTGAGGATGAAGGATAAAACAGAAAATTGCCCAACTATTTGACATTGTCATCATGAAGGAATTGGCGAATTGGATTTCGATGCTCAAAAATTCATTCTATATTGCATTTCCACCCTTGATTTAAAAGCCGAAAAAAATATAGGAATTTGGATTTGGGCATTTCAAATTTCAGAAACGATGTCTGACAGCATCATTCCGAATGGATTTTATTCCGGTAATGGGTCGGACGAATAGAAATCTGTTGAATAAATAAAAATATGCAAAAAGGAGAAATACAGATTTATAAATCGCCGAAGGGCACTGATATACAGGTACAACTGGAGAACGAAACCGTATGGCTCGATGCGCATTTGATCGCCATGTTATTCGATGTAAATCGTCCTGCCATAGTCAAACACATTCAAAACATTTATAAAACCGGTGAATTACCAAAGTCTTCAACCTGTTCTATTATGGAACAGGTTGCCGCAGATGGAAAAAAGCGAAAAATGAATCTCTACAATTTGGATGTGATAATCTCAGTTGGCTATAGGGTGAATTCAAAACAGGCAACCCAATTTCGCCAATGGGCAACCCAACGCCTTAAAGACTATCTCGTGCAAGGCTATGCCATCAACGAAAGGCGGCTTTCCGAAAAGCAGCAACAGGTGGAATACTTAAAAACAGGCATTCGCATTTTAAGCCGTGCCATAAACCAGCAAGCCACCTCAGAAGACAGCCGAATGCTGCAAATATTTGCCAAAGGGCTCGAATTGCTGGATGATTACGACCACGAGCAGCTGGATGCCAAAGGCAAGACCATTCGCCAGGCCATTTATCCCGATGTAAGCGAGTATTTGAATGTGATTGCCAAAATGAAATCAGCCTTTGCTTCCGATATGTTTGCCAAACCAAAAGACAAGGGATTTGAAAGTTCAGTAAATCAGATTGCTCAAGGGTTTAATAATGAAGACCTATACAAAAGCATGGAAGAAAAGGCAGCTACGCTTTTATATCTGATTGTAAAAAATCACTCGTTTGTAGACGGGAATAAACGAATAGCCGCAGCATGCTTTCTGTATTTTTTGGAGAAAAACAACTTGCTGTACCCGGAAAATAATAAGCCAATCATCAGCAATGAGGCATTGGCGGCCATTACCCTCTTAATGGCCACCAGCAAACCGGATGAAATGGATTCAGTGAAGAAATTGATTATCAGTATTTTAAACCGAAACAGATGACCCGGCAATAATCAGAAGGTTATTAAACTGAAAAAATCAGCAATGGAAATACTTTTCCATGAGCCGGGTGGAAGTTTCTTCTGCATCGCATCCCTTCTACACAGAAAAAAAACAAATGGTGATGGCAGCCGGAAGGGTGGAGAAATTCAACAAGAAATACAACCTTTAGTTTTTTCTTTTTCAATCTTAAAAAAGTGACGCAGCCAGTGTCGCTTTTTTTTGCCCATTGGGAAGCCAAATCGGTTATTGCCCTTCATTTCCAGGCAAAAATCACCGATGTACCAGGTTTGAAACCATAATTACCCTCCTACCTTTTCAGGATCTGTCCCGCTTTACTCCTGCCCCACTTTTTTCCTTTTTCCTATTCTGAACCACTTTTTCTGCAGATTCAGAAAAAAATGAAATTGTCCGAACAGCCCTCCTATCGTCAAAAGTAAAACCTGATAAACGGGAAATATCATTATCAGCCGCAGGGGAATGCGAACCCATGGGCTTAGCTGCTCGTCAATACCGATTTGCCGGAGAACAGGCTTGGCAAGCCATACGGAAGCAGAACCCGTGATTGCAAAAACAATCAGCACCACCGTCAGCTGAAAGCCCGAGCGGATGCCCCATTTTTCTTTGAGTCTTTCCAGATATCCTGCCATTACTGAATTCCGGCTTTATTCAGCGCGGCCTGATAGGTACGGGCATTTTTCAGATGTTCGCTGAAATCTTTGGTGAAATTGTGGTACCCGCTGAAATCTTCCCGTGCGCAGAAAAACAGGTAATCGTGTTGCTCCCGGTTGAGCACCGCATCTATTGCCTGCCTCGAAGGAATGGCAATGGGTCCGGGTGGCAATCCATTGTATTTGTAGGTGTTGTATGGCGACTCTACTTGTTTGTGTCCTTCCCGAACCCGCTTTATTTCAAAATCACCCACAGCAAAAACCACGGTAGGATCGGCCTGAAGGGGCATATCGGTCGCAAGCCGGTTCAGATAAACCCCTGCCACCCTCGGCATTTCATCGGTTTTGTTGGTTTCTGACTGTACGATACTGGCCAGTGTCATCACCTGTTCGGGATTCAGATTCAGCTTTTTGGCTTTGGACAATCTTTCCTCGTTCCACAGTTTTTTATAGGCCTTTTCCATTTTCTCCAGCAATCCTTCGGGAGAAATGGTCCAGTACACTTCATAGGTATCGGGCACAAAAAGGGAAATGATATTTTCATCATTCAGCTGATATTTTTTCTGAATTTCCGGATTTTCGAGAAGCGCAAGAAGGTCTTCTCCCTTGAATTCCAGCTTATTATCCAATCGCTGAGCGAGTTGCTTTTTGGTGCGTACGGTTTGAAAGGTAAGTCTTAAAGGGGACTGCCTTCCCGACCTGAGCCTTTTGATTACCGACCAGTTGGCTTCGTTGGGCTGAATTTCATAGGCCCCCGGCTTTACTTTTTCCTGATATCCCAGCAATTTCGAAACAAAAGCAAAGGCAAGGAAATCATGGACAATGTGATTCGCTTCGAGTGAATCTTTTACCTGCGAAAAACCTGCTCCTTTGGGGATGTACAAAAACTGAGATTCTGTTTTCTGAACAAGAAAATTACTGACAAAAAACAACTGATATACATAGAAAACGACCGAAATAAAAACAATGGTCGTGGTGAGCAGAATGCCTATTTTGGTATTTCTGGAAATGGCCATAAAAAAAACTGAGTTGCAAGATTACACAGTAAAGCTCAAATCCAATGGAAGGCTGCATCTTTGCCCTATGGAAGAAAGAGAAGAGGGCATGCCTATCAGCGGATTTTCCCCTGAATATCAGGCGGGATTTGTAGCCATTATTGGAAGGCCCAATGTAGGTAAATCTACCCTGATGAATGCCCTGACCGGTGAAAAACTCAGCATTACCTCGCACAAAGCTTCCACCACCCGGCATCGCATATTTGGCATCATGACGGGCGAAAACTTTCAGATGGTGTATTCCGACACCCCCGGCCTGATTGCCCCTGCCTATGAATTGCAGAAAAACATGATGCACCAGGTTCAGATGGCGCTTGAGGATGCAGACCTTATTCTGGCCATTACCGACAATCTGAAGCCCGGAATTGACGAGGAATTGCTGGCTGTACTGAAAAAAGTGGAGGTCCCGGTGTTGCTGGTGGTCAACAAAATTGATCTTTCCTCACCCGAAAAAATTAAGGAAAAAAGCGATGCCTGGAAAGAAGAAATGCCCGATCTGGATATTCTGGCTGTCAGTGCAAAAGAGTCTTTCAATATAGAGGGGGTTTTTGCATGGCTGAAGGAAAGACTTCCCAAACATCCTCCCTATTATCCTGCCGATCAGCTCACCGAACAATCTGAGCGGTTCTTTGCTGCCGAAATGCTCAGGGAAAGGGTTTTCCATTTTCTGGAAAAAGAAATACCCTACAGTACTACGGTAGCCATAGAGCAATTCAAGGATACTGAGGAACTGCTTCGGATATCAGCGCTACTTGTCGTTGAAAGAAATTCCCAGAAAGCTATCCTGCTTGGACATCAGGGCAAAACAATCAAAAAAATTGCAACAGGTGCCCGGCTTGAAATGGAGAAATTCTTTGGAAAGAAGGTTTTTCTGGAAACCTATGTGAAGGTGGAAGAGGATTGGCGAAAAGACAAAATCAAACTCAAAAGGCTGGGATATGGCGGATAGACCATAGAAAAAAGCCCCGGTTTTGGCCGGGGCTTTTTTGTAATTTCTGAGCTTTTCAGGGAAAAATACCCAACTCGGTATAGCTGACTGCCACCTTGTTGATGGCATTGACATAAGCCGCAGTGCGCATGTCAGGTATTTCAGGATGGGCATTCCAGATGTCCATGATTTCTCGGGTGGCTCCAATCATAGTTTCCTCCAGACCGCTGTGCACCAAATCTATTTCTTCTGCGCCCCTCATGATGATTTTCCTTTCCTCATCCGAAACTTTCTTTCCGGTAAGTTCCTCAAGCTGAGACAGGATGTGGGTATTTTTACTTTCCCTGAAGCGCTTTTCCATTCTTCCGTAGCGCACATGGGACAGGTTTTTCAGCCACTCAAAGTAACTTACCGTTACCCCGCCGGCATTCAGATACATATCGGGAACAACCAGAGCACCTTTGGCTCCCAGAATCTCATCTGCATCGGGTGTAAGCGGACCATTTGCTGCCTCGCCGATGATTTTGGCTTTGATTCTTGGGGCATTGTCTTTGTTGATGACATTTTCAAGCGCAGCAGGAATCAGAATATCGCAGTCCAGTTCGAGAGCATCGCTGTTCCTGGCAAGATTGGTAGCACCGGGGAAGTTAAGAATACTTCCTGTTGATTTTCTATGATTGAAGAGATCCTCTTCGTTGATGCCATCGGCATTGTAGATGGCCCCCTCAAACTCGGCTATGGCAACCACTTTTGCCCCTCCCTCACGGAAGAATTTGGCACTGTGGTAACCCACATTTCCGAGGCCCTGAACTACTACTGTTTTGCCCGCAATTCCGGGGCTGAGACCCAGTTTTTGCATTACGGCAGGCATATTGCAGATTTCTCTGATTCCAAAGAAAACACCAAGTCCGGTGGCTTCCCTCCTTCCGTTTACCCCTCCCTGAGAGATAGGCTTTCCGGTAACACATCCTGCTGCATCTATTTCACCGGTTTTCAGCGAGGCGTAGGTATCTACAATCCAGGCCATTTCTCTTTCACCTGTACCGTAATCGGGGGCAGGAACATCAATGCCGGGACCGATAAAATTTTTCTTTACCAGCTCCGCAGTATAGCGACGGGTTATTTTTTCCAGTTCATAGGCAGAGTATTTTTTGGGGTTGATTTTTATTCCCCCTTTCGCTCCACCAAACGGAACATTGACAATGGCGCACTTATAGGTCATAAGCGAGGCCAGAGCCATAACTTCGTCCTGATTTACCTCTTCGCTGAAGCGAATTCCTCCTTTGCAGGGCGATTTGTGCTGACTGTGCTGCACCCGGTAGGCTTCAATTACTTCTATACGGCCGTCATCCATTTTGACGGGGAACCGCATGTTATACACTGAATTGCAGGCTTTAATTTGTTCAAGCAGGCCTTTATCCCATTTGGTAAACCGGGCGGCCTTATCAAAGCTTTTTTCTACACTTTGAAAAAAACTGTAGGTCTGTGACATAAAATGACAGGTCTTTTAAATTAACTTGGTGTATTGCCCTATGGAGGTATTCCAAAGGGGCCGCAAACCTAAGACTTTGTACCAAAATAGCCAATTACCGCAACCCGTTTTTCCGGAATCACTGCCTCCGAAGCCGGTATTGCCCACCTGAAAATTTCTGTTTTGCTGGTAGATTTTCAGAGAGAAGTACATTCCATTTATTATTTAAAATATTGATATTAAATTATTTAATACACAAAAAGTCCTTTTAAACTCCATGGACGGCGTGTCGGTAATTCCCTTATTTTTGCGCCGTATTTTTTAAAATTTCTTTCACCGCTTTCGGTGACACTTTCCTTGGCGACAGCACTTTTAGAAACCCGCATTTCCCCCGGAAGAAAAGAGCAGATTCTGATGGAGGCAGCACGCCTGTTCAGAAAAAAAGGATTTGCAGCCACTACGGTGAGAATGATTGCTTCCGGTCTCGGCATCGAAGCAGCCAGCCTCTACAATCACATTTCTTCCAAACAGGAATTGCTGAAAGACTTGCTTTTTGCTGTTGCTGAGCGGTTTACACGGGGAATGGAAGCGCTTCAGGAATTGCCCGGAAGCCCGGTTGAAAAACTTGAAAAGCTGGTCCTGCTGCATGTGGAACTTGCACTGGAACAGCCGGATGCCGTGGCCCTGATTCTGGGCGAATGGATGCACCTGGAAGAGCCGGAACTTCAGGCTTTTCTTCGGTTGAGAACCGATTATGAAAACAATTTTAAAAAAATCCTCGAACAGGGCATGGAATCAGGTTTGCTTCATGAGGCAGACCCGGACCTGGCAGTTTTTTCGATATTGTCTACCCTTCATGCCCTGCCCAATCGTCTGGCCCGGCATCCCGGAATTTCGGCCGGTAAACTAAAAACCGAATTGGTACAAAGCCTATTATATGGCCTAGTAAAATCCTGATTAACAAAGAAAAACCTGTAACACCTCAAATGCCTGCAGTCAAAAAAAATAAAACTACCTCCGAATGCGACCGGGAAGAACTACTACTCAAAGCCTTTGACCTGATGGCAACTGCAGGCCATATGGCGGCATGGTATGAAGAAAATTTCAAGCTGGTTTCCAAATATGTACATTCCACTTCCCGGGGACATGAGGCCATACAGATTGCAGCAGGTCTGCTGCTGAAACCTCAGGACTTTGCCTACCCCTATTACCGCGACGAATCCATGCTTCTCGCTATTGGCATGCAACCCTTTGAACTCATGCTTCAGCTGATGGCCAAAAGGGATGATCCCTTTTCAGGAGGAAGGAGCTATTACAGCCATCCCAGCCTCAGGCGTGACGGTATGCCCAAAATTCCCCATCAATCTTCGGCAACAGGTATGCAGGCCATTCCCGCAACCGGGGCTGCCATGGGCCTCAAATACAGAATTGAAAAGGGCCTGAAAAACTGGAAATCGAAAGAAAATCCCATTGTCCTTTGTTCGCTTGGCGATGCCTCTGTCACAGAAGGGGAAGTGGCCGAAGCGTTTCAGATGGCTTCTCTGAGGAAGTTGCCCATTTTGTTTCTGGTGCAGGATAACGAATGGGATATTTCGGCATATGCTCCGGAAGTTCGGTCCCAGGATGCTGCCGCTTATGCCCGTGGTTTTGCCAATCTGGAGGTCAGCTCTA
This sequence comes from Catalimonadaceae bacterium, assembly GCA_044359055.1. Lineage (GTDB taxonomy): Bacteria > Bacteroidota > Bacteroidia > Cytophagales > Flexibacteraceae > CAMDMI01. Next base: position 7,764 of record JBIKMV010000050.1, on the reverse strand, counting down.
TAGACGGCACCGATTTCGAACTTTGCTATTCTACCCTGAATCTTGCTATCGAAAAGTTGCGGAAGGGTGGCAATCCCCAATTGGTGCATGCCAAAGTTCCATTGCTCAATCACCATACTTCCGGTGTAAGGAAGGAATGGTACCGCCATGATCTGGCAGAAGCCGCACTGCGGGACCCGTATCCTGCTCTGCGCAAGCGTTTGCTGAAGGCGGGCATTTCTGAAACACTGGTTCTGAAAATTGAAGCAGATTCCAAAAAAAAGGTCAAATCTGATTTTGAAAAGGCGAGTAAAGCCGCAGACCCATTGCCGGAAGAACTTTTCCTGCATGATTTTGCCCCCTGCCAAGTAACTGAGGAAAAAGGAAACCGCGAAGGAAGCCGCAAACGGGAGGTTATGGTAGATCAGGCCCTGCATGCCCTGGAAGAAATCATGCAGAATCACCCCGAATGTCTGCTTTACGGACAGGATGTGGGCGCCAGACTTGGAGGCGTATTCAGGGAAGCTGCTACACTGGCACAGAAATTTGGACAGGACAGGGTATTCAATACGCCCATTCAGGAGGCATTTATTGTGGGATCCACGGCAGGCATGTCAGCCACCGGTCTGAAGCCGGTGGTAGAAGTTCAGTTTGCCGACTACATATGGCCGGGTCTGAACCAGTTGTTTACCGAAGTAAGCCGCTCCTGTTATCTGAGCAATGGAAAATGGCCGGTGAGTATGATTCTCAGGGTGCCCATCGGTGCCTATGGAAGTGGGGGGCCTTACCATTCTTCGAGTGTAGAGTCGGTGGTCTGCAATATCAAGGGCATAAAAATAGCCTATCCCAGCACCGGAGCAGATTTAAAAGGCCTGCTGAAGGCTGCCTTTTACGACAACAATCCCGTGGTGATTTTTGAACACAAAGGATTGTACTGGTCTAAAAATTCGGGAACGGAAAGGGCCAAGAACTTTGAGCCTGATGCAGATTATATTCTGCCGTTCGGAAAGGCCAACCGTGTTCAGACCTCCGATGAAATGCTGGCCGCTCAAGGAAAAACCTGCACCATCATAACCTATGGCATGGGGGTTCATTGGGCCTTTCAGGCCTCTGAAAGCCAAGAAGAAAGAGTTGAAATAATTGATCTGAGAACCCTGAATCCGCTGGATGAGGAAGCCATCCTGGTGTCGGTGAAAAAAAATGGCCGTTGCCTGGTTCTTACGGAAGAAACCCTGCAGAATTCCTTCGCAAGGAGTCTGGCCGGCTGGATTCAGGAAAAGGCTTTTGAATACCTGGATGCGCCTGTGATGAGCCTCGGTGCCGAAAATCTTCCGGCAATTCCCCTGAATTCCATTTTGGAGCAAACCATGCTGCCCAATCCGGAAAAGGTAAAAAGGAAAATAGAGCAACTGATGGCTTACTGACCGGTTTTTTCGGTCAGATTATTTATGCCTTAAACGGGCCGGTGGCCCGCAAACTGTGCTTCTTTTTTGAATTGCAGAGGGTTACAACAACTCAGGCTGTAACTTTTTTCTCTTCCCGGGATTTGATGAATTCTTCATACTGGCCCAGCTTGTCGGTTTCCAAGCCGGTCGAACCGATTTCCAGAGTACGGTTCACAACAGTGTTATTCAGTTGATAATCCCTGTTTTTCATCAAAATCACGCCTTTAAAATCTGACAAAGCCGTATTCAAAACGGTGATGCTCTCCAGGTCGAGGTGATCGGTGGGTTCGTCCAGAATCAGGATATTGGGAGCCTCAAGAATCAGCTTGCTGAACATACAGCGAACCTTTTCGCCTCCCGACAAAACATTGGATTTCTTCAGGGCTTCTTCCCCTGAAAACAACATTCTCCCCAGAAATCCCCTGATATAGCTTTCGTCTTTTTCAACTGAATATTGTCTCAGCCAGTCAACCAGATTCAGGCTGGCGTCCTTAAAATACCGGGAATTGTCATTGGGAAGATAACCAATGGAAGTGGTAACACCCCATTTGAATTCTCCTTCGGTAGGTGGAATTTCACCTGAAAGTATCTGAAACAGCGCAGAAGAAACCGTGGAACTATCGCTCTCAAAACCCACCTTCTGATCTCTTTCAATGGTAAAGGTAAGGTTACGGAAAAGCCATTCGCCTTCCTGATTTTTATAGCCAAGATTGCGTACATTCAGCACCTGATCGCCGATCTCACGCTCAGGTTTAAAATAAATATACGGATACTTCCGGTTGGATGGTTTGATTTCTTCCGGTGTGAGTTTTTCCAGCATTTTCTGTCTGGCAGTGGCTTGCTTGGATTTGGCCACATTGGCAGAAAACCGGCGGATAAATTCCTCCAGCTCCTTCCTTTTTTCATCCGTCTTCTTGTTCTGATCGGCTCTTTGCCTCAATGCCAGTTGGCTGGATTCGTACCAGAAGGTGTAGTTTCCGGGATAAATCTGGATTTTTCCAAAATCAATATCGGCGATGTGGGTACAAACTTCATCTAGGAAATAGCGGTCGTGGGAAACCACCACCACCGTATTCCGGAAGTCGGCCAGAAAGTTAATCAGCCATCTTACTGTTTTGATGTCCAGGTTGTTGGTTGGCTCATCAAGCAGAAGCACATCCGGATTGCCAAACAATGCCTGTGCAAGCAACACTTTTACCTTCTGACTCCCATCCAGATCCTTCATTATTTTGTAATGGAGGTCTTCCCGGATGTCAAGTTCGCTCAGCATGGTAGCGGCATCCGATTCAGCATTCCAGCCCTCGAGCTCTGCAAATTCAGCTTCAAGGTCAGCGACACGGTTGCCGTCTTCTTCCGAAAAATCGGCCTTGGCATATATAGCATCCTTTTCCTTCATGATGGCATACAAGCGCTCGTGGCCCATCAGCACAGTTTCCAAGACGGTAAATTCATCAAAAGCGAACTGATTTTGCTTTAAAACCGCCAGCCTTTGGCCGGGCTGAAGACTTACTTCTCCGGTTTGAGGTTCAATTTCTCCGGAAAGAATCTTGAGAAAAGTGGATTTGCCTGCACCATTGGCTCCGATGAGGCCATAACAGTTTCCCGGTATAAATTTGATATTAACTTCCTCAAAAAGAACCCTTTTCCCGTATCGCAGGGAGACATTGCTGGTAGAAATCATGTGCTAAAATCGGCCGCAAAAGTAGGGTTTATTTGCCAAAAAGTTAATGAAGGAAATACTTTTGGCAGTTTTCAACTGCAGCCCGATGATGCCGGATGCAGCATTTTCAAAAAATTTATGGAAAAAGGCGCAGAATTTTACTCCGAAACCTCTGTATCTCTGTCCGTTTCGGTGCCGTCTGGGCCTTCAATTTCTCCGCCCTCGGCGTCAAAAAGTATTTCCTGATCCTTAATCCTGAATCGGTATAAAACCAATGAACGGGCGCGGATAACTTTTTTGAGTTCCTTTATTTTTCTATCGCCAAAACGGATTTTCCATGTTTGAAGGACAGCGGTTGGCAAATCTTCTTTTCGAATCTGCTCCTCGGTCTCGAGCAAGTTTCCATTGTCATCGAACAAAGCCGAAATGATTTTCTCTTGCATCAAAAATTCAGCTTCGAACTGTCCCGGAGCAGATTCCCACTTTACTTTTTCGGCAGCAGGAAATTTCTTTTTGAATGCAGCACGGATGGCAAGTGGCACATCGGCGAGACTGATCTGGGTTATCAGTAAAAAGAAAAAAATGGTGGTTTTGCGGTTAGCTAGTTTCATGGGATTGCCTCAAAAGACTGGTCATAAATGCCCAAAACACAAGACAGGTAACCGATTTTTAAAAAACTAATTAAAAATCATTCAGAATCAGAGAGATAAATTTTCAACAAGTTTTCAGGTTGGCCCTGGCACATATCATGTCCCGCACACCTCAAAAGAGGATAACAAACCAATTCCCGGAAAACAATCGAAAAAAGGAAAAGCAATCAGGGCAAAACAATCCACTGTCTCACCATCACCCTCTTGCCTGTGGTCATCCGAACCCAGTAACTACCGGCTTTGGGTTTTGTCATGTACCGGTCGAGAGAAATCAGATTGGTTCCTTCTTCAATCCCCACTTCCTGATTCAGAAGACAGTTTCTTCCGGTAACATCCCATATTTCAAGTACTGTTTTTTCAGGTACCGAGGAGTTGATCAGAACCTGAGCAAAACCCTCTGAAGGATTAGGATAAAGATTCAGACTCAGGTTTTCATCCTGAAAATTGGAAACAGCAGTAACTGTAGAAATCATGATATCATCCAGATAGATGGTATTTCCGCCACCGCCCGAAAACACAAACCGAAGCCTGAAATCCTGGGCAGAACCCAGAAAATTCATTACAATGCTTTCCTGTTTCCAGTCTGAGGCGGCGGGTAAAAACAAATTGTTTATGGTATTGGCAACTGTTGACAAAGGAGCACCGGTTTTATTGAACAGGCTGGTCCAGCTCACACCGCAATTGGTGCTGTAAGAAATCTGCAAACGGTCGGTATTGGTGGTTGCCCTTCTGGCAAAGGCATATTTGAAGTTTACCCTTGCACCGGCATTGGAGCCAATAATCTGATAGACCGGACTGAACAAAGTGGTTACACTACCGGAAAATGTAGTGCCATTTACCACCCGCAGACTGGCCGAACCAGTGGCCGCAGCATTGAGGTTTCTGGTCCATCCCGCAGAACCGGAATTCTGAATTTCCCAGTTTTTACTACCCTGTCCCGGAAACAAAGGAAAGGTAGAAGATTCAAATCCTTCGGTTTCACCTACCTGATAGCCGGGGTCCTGAGCCTGAATTACCAGGTAATTCGTCCTTACCAAAGAATCAGAGCCGGCGGAGTTGCTTACCACCAGTTTTACAGGGTAAGATCCTGGCAATGAATAGAATACGCTTGGATTTTTTGCCGTACTGGTTTCAGGTGTCCCTCCTGTGAAGGTCCATTGAAACTGAATGGCATTGGGATTATCAACATTGTATGCAAGCTGGGTAAAAGTCACCGATTGTCCGGGGCAGGCCCTTCGCAGGCTCGCTTTAAAATCAGGGGTTGGAGGACATTCCGGTCCGGGTCCGTCGTTGGTTGTTCCTGTAAAAACCAGATTGGGGCCTTTCCAGAGGCTGCTTCTGAAGCCAACAGAAGATTTGATGGCCGCATGCATGCGATTGGCCTGACCCTGAGTAAACATACGACGGCAACTGGAATATTCCATGTGATTCTCCACATTATCCAGGGAACCACAGCTTATTTGGTTTAGATTGCAAGAGGAGCCTGTAACTCCTACACAATTGGGTGTATCGTCCACTCCATCATCAATATTGCAGTTGCTTGCCAGTCCGGGCTGATTGCTGTTTCCCCAGGTATGAGGCAAATTGAAATAATGACCGATTTCATGTGTAAGGGTTCTTGCAGCATATCCGGGAGAACTGGTTCCGATGGAACCTACATAATCATCTCTTGAAACAATCCCTTCATTGTTCTGCCCGGGGGCTGTTCCTGGATAGTAAGCGTAAGCCGCTGCTCCTGAGGCGATATCAGAGCAAACCCAGATATTCAGGTATCTTTTTGTATCCCAGGAAATAAGGCTTTTCAGATTTTCTCCTCCCTGGGTATGCAGGGTGGATTCCAGATAGTTGATGCCCTTGGTGCACCTTCCGGTCGGGCTTTTTTTAGCAAGGCGGAAACGAATCTGGGGTCTTCCTACAATCGGTCTGAAGGCAGCAGAAACTGAATTCGAGTCTGCATTGCGATTCAGAAAATCTTCATTCATTATCCGGATGCAATCTTTTATCTGGGCTTCAGAAATCCTTTCCGCTCCATAGGTATGAATGACATGAAACACAACCGGAATACTCAGTGTAGAATCAAGGGCTTTGTCCTGACCCATCAGGTACTCTTTGGTTTCCCTGTCAAGCTGCTCCATATTCCGGATAAGCTCCGGGTGCTCTTCCAATGCCTTTGTTACGGCTTCTACTGTTCCGCACTTCTTGAATCCTCCCTGGCTCTGCGCCAAAAGTGCCGATTGCACACCAAGGGAAATAAGGAAAAAAATGAGCTTTTTCATGGTCTTTCTACTGAACAATCCAGCGGATAACTTTTTCAGAGGCACCATTCCGTATCCGAATGAAATAAAACCCGTTGTTAACCTTTCCGAAGGCTTTTTGGGAAGAAATTTGCACCAAAGATTCAGAGGCATCGGCCGCAGTTTCGCTTCTGGCAATTTCCCTGCCTGCAAGGTCAGTCAAAGAAATCTGCACCTGAGAAGATTTCAGATTCCTGATTTCAATGGTAGATTCGCCTGAGGTCGGGTTGGGGAAAAGATTTACTTTGAAATCTGCCGCAGCCAAAATTTCCGATTGCGCAGTGGTAAGGTTGCCCACTCTTACATCATCGAGGTAAAGGAAATTCCCCCGCTGACTTGTCATTTCAAATTTCACCATCAGGTTGGAAGTATTTTGCGGAAGTGAGGAAAGACTGATGGAATCTTTGCGGTACTGGAATGGTTCGGGAATAAAATTGCCGGGAACCACATCTGTTGCCGTGTTGCCGATGGTGCTGAGGGGATTGGGAGTGGTATTACTTTTTTTCCAAACCTCTGACCATGTCTGACCGCAATTGGTAGAGATAAGCACCCTAAGCTGATCGGATGCGGTTGCGGTAGAGGTCCGGGCAAAAGCCATGTAAAAGACAATCTTCCTGTCCTGAGCAGGAATCCCTGAAATATTGATTCCCGGAGAAACCAGATCCCTCACCGAAACGGCTGTGGTATTGTTGCGGATTCGCATGGCCGCAAGACCCTCGTAGGGAGCAAGCGTGTTTCTTACCCATGGATTGGGGTCGGCTGTTGTGGTCCAGTTGCGGGAAGGATTTGATGGATAATTGGGGAATGTGCCAATCTCAAAGTTCTCGCCGTAAGGAGCATCATTGGGGGCAATGCCATTTCCTACAGTAATATAGTTGGTTTTGGTAACCGTAGTTGATCCTACGGAATTTCTGACTGTCAGAGAAACGGCGTAAACTCCTGGACTGGCAAAGGAAACAGAAGGATTGCTGGTGGTTGGATTTTGAGGAGTTCCTCCCTGAATATTCCATTGATACAACCAATCCGAGGTTAGGGTACTCTGCGGCTGAACGGTAAACTGTATGGTATTGCTACCGGAACACAGCAGACGGGTGCTGGCAGTAAAATCAAATTTCGGGGTTACGACCGCACTATACCTAACTTCCCATCCGGAGGATGTTCCTGAACCATTTGTTTTGAAATTCAGAAACATTTTTGGGGTAGAACTCACAATGGTATCCGGAAGTGTATTTCCGGAAAATTTACCAATAAGGGTATCACCAGCACCTCTGGAGTAGCAGTAAAGCGTATCTCCGGCGGCAAGGTTGAAATTTCTGAAAATCAATTGAACCACAGCACCAGAATCGACAGGGTTGAGCAACCAGCTGCAATCGGCATTGTTGAAATAATTTTTGGCAGAGCCGCTGCCATCGTCAAAAATGCCTGAGCTGGAATTGAAAGTCTGCAGCGGACGGCAGGTACGGTTGGTATCTCCCACCATAATCCCGGATACAATCACAGAATATTTTTGGTTTTGGGGGATTGTGGCGTTGGTAAACAAATTGCCTTTGTGACTGATCCGTATCCTGTAGGTTTGACCTGCAGTAGCACCGGGGAGCTCAATTTTTTCCACATTGTCGACAGAGTTGTCAGCTTTTACAGCACGGTTGGTGGTACTGTCCGGATTCAGTCTCCAGGGCAGGGTTTCAGATTGATTGCTTTCGTTAATCAATCTCATATCCAAATCATTAACAAGC
>JBIKMV010000224.1:0-4419 GCA_044359055.1 Catalimonadaceae bacterium | reverse complement strand
GTTTTACTTCTTCTATGTGGACAGGGAAAAGTTGAGAACCGTTATAAAACAAAAACACCTCATTTTTTCTAATTTCAGACTGTATATAGTTTCAATTTTATATTTTATTTTATTTTCAGTCCTATTTTTATTCATTTTCTTTCCTTCTGATGGCCATTTTGTGATGGCATACCCCGATGTATATGCATACATCAATCAAATTAATCTGATGGAAAATCTGGGAAAGGAAACTTTTTTCTCGGAATTGGAGAACGGGGTATTTGGGCAGTTTGTAAATATCAGGCCTTATCATTATTTTGAATTTTGGATTTGTATTTTATTTAAAAAAATTACTGGACTCAATTCCTATTTTGTATATTCAGCTTTTCTCCCCTCATTTTTTGCGTCTGTTTTTTTTAATTTAATTTTCTCCTTTATATCAGAAAAAAAATCCGGAATTATTTCATCGACATTAATTTTTATTCTGCCAATGGCTATTTTTACCACCTGCAGATTTATTGTGCTCGATGATGTACCGGTAGCGTTTTTGGATCGTATTTTTTCCGGTTTAGACCAATTTAAGAGAGCGGTGCTTTTCCAAAACTTCGGTACCTGGCACTTTTTCTCCTACATGCATGGAACTAAGTTGCTCATTTCCTGCCTTTTTGTTTTCCCGGTTTTTCTTTTGATTTATGAAAAGCAATACCGGCTTATTCCATATTTCGGCGCTATCCTGCCCATTATTTCCATTGCTTACTTCCCGTTTTTTCTGGTCCTCAACTTTTTCCTGCTTCTGTTATCTTGGTTTTCAAAAAGAAATTTTCTGTCAATTAAACTTCAGGCCGCTTCCGTTCTGCCTTTTGGCCTTTTCTACTTAATCCATTTCCTGCTCAATGAAAAAACCGGAAGTTTGGCCAACCCGGTCCTGATAGAGATTTCCATTCCCGGCATTTTTGGTCAGATACGGTCATTCTTACTTTCATTTACATTTGAGATTTTCAATCAATACTTCTATGTATTTTTTATTGGATTTTTTATTTTGATGGTATTCAGGGGAAGGCGGTATTTTCCTCTTTTTGGGATTTGTCTTCTTTATTTTTTGGTATTGATAGATCATAAGCAGCTATTTAAGGTATATCTGCTTGTTGTGTTGATGGTATTTTTGTTTTATTGGAGATTCATTCTTAGAAGTTCATTTTTATTCTACTTCCTTTTCCTGTGGTTTTGTTTGCTGATTGGTGTTTCCTGCCTGTCCTTCATTGTCGATTCATTTCAGTTCTTTTCTCTCATTTCTATTCCTTTTTTCTATTTTCTGATCCTTATTTTCTGCCTTCGTGCTTTTCGGCCCTTGCCTTTGATTCGGCAAATCGGCCTATGTCTTCTGTTGATGGTGTGGACCGGCAATAATTTTATTTCCATTTTTCAGGATAACCGGCGGGCTTGTCAGGTTTTAGCCTTTGATGATTTTTACAAGTCGATGGTTTCCCGGCTTTCGGGAGATGACTTTCACCGGGCTGTTTTTTATTGCGATTATTCCCTGCTCCCTTATATTCATTATAATAAAACCGGAATGGAGTTGCTTAATTTTACAGATAAGCTGTATTCCACAGGTATGAATATTTCTCGTTTTTCACCTGAAAATGAAGATCTTATAAGAAAAACCAACGCCGAGGTCTTTCTAAGCGAGTTGCCCTTTTACAGGTTTTCTAAAAGATTCATGTCTGCAAAAGGAGAAAACCCCGATTCGGCCTTTATTGCCTCCAAGGGAATAAAAATGGTTTTTGCAGACAATCGGTTTTCAAAGCAGCGATTGACTTTTCTCCGCGGCTTTCCCAATGACTCACTTGTAAACACCCAATTGGGTTACACCGTTTACTTCATTAAGTAAAAAAAGAATTTTCGAAAAGTTCTTTCATTGTCCAAGACACCATTTCCTCGATTGGATCATCCCGGAGGCTTAGGGTTTGAAAATTTAACATAGATACTTTCTCCGGTTTTTATTTATTTGCTCCATGCCCCGCAACAGTCCTGCATTTCAGTCCTTTTCTGAATTTATTTCCTTTTCGACTTCCCACGATGTCCTGAGTTTTTCCTTTCAGCAAGGATATCAGCATATCCGGCGCTTTGCCAACGATTGTCTTCAATTTCAGATCGGCACTGAAAAGGAACCCGATTTCTTTAGTTATGCCATTGAAAATCAAGAGTTCTTTCCTATGCTTTGCGAGCAGGATGAGGACATTGTAGAGGTTTTTGCAGCCGGCGGCTCTTTTTCGCTGGATACCGGTTCAGGCCATTGGATGTGGTCTGCCAATCAGCGCATTATGTGGCAAACCGAGCCCGGCTTGGGATTCGGCAAATTGGGACAGGAAATCGTGGCTGCTTTTCATCTGGATAAGGATACCAGCTTCTTTGGCTTAGGCGAAAAAACCGGCAGCTTGGACCGACGGAGCGCAGCTTTTACCAACTGGAATACCGATGCCTTTGCCTACGGTGAGGGCCGCGACCCTCTTTATGTTTCCATTCCCTTTTATCTCACTGTAAAAGAAGGAGTTTGCTATGGAGTTTTGCTGGACAATACCTGCAAAAGCCGTTTTAGTTTCGGAGCAGGAAACAAGCGGATGCTGCAGATTTCTGTGGCCCATGGCCCCATGAATCTTATTTTTATTCCGGGTCCGCGGCCGGAAGATGTGCTGCGCCGCTACCATGAACTGACAGGAAAAATGGCCATGCCGCCCCGCTGGGCGCTCGGGCTTCAGCAATGTCGCTACAGCTATTATCCTGAGCATGAGTTGCTTGCCCTGGCACAAAACTTCCGCAACCGAAATATCCCCTGTGATGTTCTTTATCTGGATATCCACTACATGGAGGCCTACAAGGTTTTTACGGTAGACAAATCCCGGTTTCCCGATTTGGCTTCTGCTACAAAAAAACTGCTGGATGCAGGCTTTCGGGTGGTGCCCATTCAGGACCCCGGCATTAAGGCCGAACGCGGCTATCCTCCCTTTGATGATGGCAAAAATGAGGAAGTGTTTGTAAAATATCCGGATGGTGAAGATTGGATAGCAGGGGTTTGGCCCGGCGATTGTGTTTTTCCTGATTTTACATCCGAAAAAGGGAGAGCCTGGTGGTCGGCGCAAACTGCCCGCTGGGTACAGGAAACCGGAGTTTCGGGCCTCTGGAACGACATGAATGAGCCGGCTGTATGGGGACAGGATGTGCCCGATATGCTGGAGTTTGATTTGGAAAGCAGGGGAGGTTCCCATGTTGAGGCCCACAATGTGTATGGTCAACTCATGGCCTCTGCATCCCGCAAGGGCTTGCTGATGGCCCGGCCGGGTGAAAGGCCATTTGTTCTTACTAGGGCAGGTTTTGCAGGCATACACCGCTACGCCGCTGTATGGTCGGGCGATAATGTGGCCAATGAAGAGCATATGTTTCTTGGCATTCGCCTTGTGCTAAGTATGGCCATGAGCGGTGTTGCCTTTTCAGGTCCTGATGTGGGCGGATTTGTGGGAGATGCTGGAAAAAATCTTTTTATGCGGTGGGTTTCTGTGGCCTCATTTTTTCCTTTTTTCCGGCTGCACAGCATGATCGACAGCCGCGACAACGAACCATGGAGCTACGGCGAACTTGCCGAGGCCATTGCCGGAAATTATATCCGGCTCAGATACAAATTGTTGCCCATGCTCTATTCGGCAATGGCAGCATCCTCGCAGTCCGGATTGCCGGTTTTGCAGGCCTATTTCTGGTCCAAACCTGCGCTTGAATTCGACCCTTCATTTCAGCATCAGTTTTTCTTTTGCCGGAATTTGCTCATCATTCCTGCGGCTTCCGATCAGCAGGCGGTATGGGCCGATTTACCCGATGGAAATTTTTACCATCTGCTTACAGGTCAGTTTTTTACAGGAAACCAAAGTCTTTGGATTGGTTCACCCATAGATACCCTGCCGGTTTTGGTAAAAGCCGGTTCCATACTCATGACCCATTCCGTGGGTACTTGCACAGAGGACTCCGGGGCCGATGGTATCGGCATCCATCTTTTCTATGGCAGCGAAAAGGCTGTGTTGTCCTGCCATCTGGACGATGGCATTGCCATCCATCCAAAGGAAGAAGAACGGGCCGAATGGGAAATTGCTTTTGATTTTGATTTGCAACAGCTTGATTTTAGATTGATTTCAGGAAAAATGGGACTTAAGGTTTCAGCTGTGTTCCTTTGGCATTTTCCCGGTTCCTGCAACGAAATTTCGCTCCGCGGCAAATCCCTTAAAACCGAAAATGCCCGGTTTGACTGGCTGGAAAGCCTCCCCAATTTTGATCCCTTCGAAGACAAAGGCAAAAGCTATTTCGGGGAATGTAAAAAACTTGTACTGGATGAAATTTTTTATGATTGAGCATTGAACCCTTCTGCTTTTTTTCTGCCGCATACCCTGCTTTTTTTCT
>JBIKMV010000223.1:0-4458 GCA_044359055.1 Catalimonadaceae bacterium | reverse complement strand
ACCAGAGATTTCGGGTCTTTCAGTGCCAGGGGAATCAGTTCTTCCGGATTTACCCTGATTTTTTCTTTTTCTCCGTCTTCAAAGTATTCACAGGCCAGCTGTCGGCATGCCCAGAAAGAATCCTGAAGGGCTTTTTTCATAACGGGAAGGGTTGCCGGCTCATCAAAGAAATTGGCTTTCAACTGTTGCAGGGCCTCATACCGGTGGATGGCAGCGGATGCAAAAGCATACTGTGCAGCCCAATCAGCTGCGTTCCGGCTGAATCTGACTTCAGCTGGAAGCCGGGAATCGGAATCGAAAAGTACAAATTTTACAGGGGCCTGACAGGCAATGGAAAAGGTTTGTTTCGCTTTGTTGATTTCAATTGTATGGGATTCGCAGCCTTTATCTGTCCATATTTCCAGACTTACAGGCAGCCTGTACACAGGTGCGTAAAGGGAATCCTGGTCTTGACTGACTTCCAGAACGAGTTCAGAACCATTCTTTTTTTCAGTGATTTCCAGTTCGGGATGGCCGGCCGACAAAAACCAGGCATCAAAAAACCAATTCAGGTCCTGACCGGTGACTTTTTCAAAGGCCAGCCTTAGATGGTGAATCTCGGTATTTTTGAATGCATTGTCGTGCAGGTAGGTCTTCAGACTTTCGAAGAAGGCCTCATCCCCCATTACCTTCCTTAAAAAATGCAGAATACGGCCGCCCTTTGCGTAGGAATGGCTGTCGAACATATCATCCGGATTTTTGTGATAATAGCGGATGAGGGGCTCCCTTTTTCTGCCAGCTTCAAAAAAATACTGATTTTTCTCTTTCCAGGCCTGATAGTCTGCCTCATCGGAGCCGAAGCGGTATTCATCCCAGAGAAACTGACTGTAATTGGCAAAGGACTCGTTCAGAGGAAGATTTGCCCACGACTCGATGGTAACCAGATCTCCAAACCACTGATGAAAAAGTTCGTGGGCGATGATATCTTCCCAGTTTTTGTCTGCCAGTTCCCTGTCTGTGCATTGCAGACTTTCCATAAAAACGGAGGCTGTGGTGTTTTCCATGGCTCCGGAAACGAAGTTGCGCACTACAATCTGATCGTATTTGGGCCAGGGATAATCAAAACCCAGTTTCCTGGAAAAATATTCCATCATGGCCGGAGTCTGACCGAAGATGGCCTTAGCATACTTTTCATATTTGGGTTCTACCCAATAGTTGACCGGGATGTTGCGCCATTTATCCTGCACCCTGGCAAAGTTGCCTGCAGCCAGCATAAACAGGTATGGCGAATGCGGCAGTTTCATTTCCCAGACATCTGTTCTTTGTCCATTACCTGTTGATTTAGAAGAGGTTAATATTCCATTCGAAAGTGTTTTGAATTTTTCCTCCACTGTAATCAGCATTTCCTGGGTACACTTTTCATTGGGCGTATCGAATGTCGGAAACCAGCATGACGAAGATTCGGCCTCGCCCTGTGTCCACACCTGACGGGGCATAGTTGTGTCTTTTCCTTCGGGATTGATAAAATACAGGCCTATATCTTTGGTGATGGCCGCACTTCCTCCGGCGGTCAGTTCATTGGGCTTGGCAGTGTATTCTATGGTGATTTTAACTTTCTGGCCTTTCAGGAATGGGGTTTCGGAAGTCAGGGTCAGTTTCCTTCCATTGTAATTCTGTGTAAAAGAAATTTTATTTTTCCCCGAAAGCCATTCCACCTGCCGGATATCAAATCCTTTGGCATCCAGAACGATGGTTTTTTGTGGATAAAACCAGGGTTCCATTTCCAGAGTGGCCTTGCCAATCAGATGCTGTTTGCTCCAGTCAAAAGAAACTTCGAGCCGGGTATGCAGCAGGTCCCATGCCCGGGTGGATGCGGCTTTGTAACCGTATTTCTTAGCTGCCCATGCAGGTACCGGCTTTTCTCTGAATTTGTCAATTGCCGAGTCGGAAGGCAGCACGAAAGCCTGTCCCGAAGCCAGCTGCGGGGTGGGGTTCATGTTTTTTTTTCGGCAGGCCTGAGGAAAAACCAAGAGGAGAAGAAACATTCCAGCCAGGAAAAAACGCATTGCAGGATGGGAAAATAAGCCTTTCATCATCAGTCTAATATGGCAAGTTTGGTAACACAGTTTGCTTTTCCATCTTCAGAGGAGGCCAGCACCAGATAAATGCCGGGGTTGGCTTTTTTGCCGTCGTAGGTGAAGCCATTCCAGGTGGCCATGCCGCCTTTGGCATTGGTTTCGTACACCAGTTTTCCCGAGGCGGTTACAAATTTTACAATGGCATTGCTGGCCAGTCCGTTTACGGCAATCAGCCCGCTGAAATCCTTTTTCACAGGATTGGGAAAAAGGTTGATTCCCCTGAAAGAACAATCTTCTCCGGCCGCAGCCCCCTGTTCATTCACATTCTCAGAGGCATCGGTCTGATAGGAAATAAGGCCTTTGTCGGTTGCAATAAAAAGTTCCCCTGTGGGCTTGTTTATGGCCAGGTCATAGATTCCATTGGAAATAAGAGGGCTGTTTTCCTCCGTGAAATGGGCAATGAGTTTGGTGATATCCTGATTGAAAAGCCATATGCCGTTGTTTCTGGTTCCAATCCATTTCCGGTTTGCACCATCTATTTCTATGGTAGTGACCACCTCGTTTTCCAGAACCGGCCTGCCGGCTTCAGGTGGGAAAATGGGCGTGGAGGCCGAAATGCCACCCGGAGCAAAGGCATTTACAGGATTATAATAAACGCAGAGGCCCTTACCGGTTCCCAGCCAGATATAGCCCGATTTGTCTTCCTGAATGTCATACACATCGTTGCTTGGCAGGTTGCCCTGCTTTTCGTTGCTGCTGAGCGCAAACCGTCTGCTGCCATCGTTGTTCAGTACCCATGCCCCGGCATTGCCATTTTCTCTGAGGGGGGCCATTCGTATCCATTTGAAGCCGCTTTGGTCAATTTTCAGATCCAGAGGAAACACACCATTGCTGAAAGGCAGTACAATAGGTCGCCATTGTCCGGTAGATGCATTTCTTACTCTTATGGCTCCACTGGTAATTTCATAATTTCCTACCCATAGGTCCCCGTTGTAATCTACCGAAGTAAAAGGCAAACGAAGGAAAAACGGGTCTCTTTCGGGTTTGGCAGGGTCACATTGGTCGAAGCGGTCACAGGGATTTTCGTAATTGTAAATGCAATTGTAAAAAATATTGCACAACCCTCCGGCGGTGCTCACATCGTTGATGAGATTGAAGGTGTCCAGATTTTCGGCATCATATTCAAGAATACCGGAGCCAAATGAGGTTTGATATAATTTTTGGCTGACAGGATTGTAATAAGAATGTACAATGTCCTGTACAGGTTCGGGTCTCTTTCTCACCTGAACATTGGGCACATATGTTTTCCACTCATTGTCACGGAAAACGGCAAATCCTGACTTGTTTACAGCTGCTTGTCCGGCAGACGGAATGGAGTACCCCCCCGCATTCAGAATAATGCGGTCTTTGAATTGACCCAGAGAAAAAGATCCTGAGAAAAACAGATTATTCGGGCTGATGCGCCGCAGCAGATTGTTGCCGGCATCCAGTTCGATCAGGCCATTGAATCCGTCGCAGATAAATGTACGGCCCTGATACACCTGAATATCCAGAGGCAGGCCGATTTTATTTTCGAAAAAGCGGCTCAGCGTATCCAGGGAAGCCGTGAAGTTCTGGTTGAAAACCAGAATATTATCCGTAAGAAGGACATAAAACTGATTGTTGTAAAACCGGATGGCTCTCTTAATGCCACCGATTCCCAGAATAAGTTGGTAGGCAGCCGGCTGACCTTCTGTTTTTACGGAATAACCGAAGTTGAAACCGATATAAAAATTGCCGTTCAGGGAATCGATTAAGTCAATGCCCTGGGGAATGTTTCCGGGTAAAGCCGGGCTTGGCTGGCTCAGAAGACGCCATTTTGTGGTATTGCGGAAATCATCACGCAGGGAAATATTTTTAAGTCCCTCTGTGGTACGGGCATATACCGAGTCTTTAAATTGCAGGCAATCGAAAACCCCGATGCTGTTGCCTGTCGCTCCCAGGCTGGTGTTGAAATCTTTTACCTCTCTCTTTGCGATATTGAAGACTACCACACCGAAGTTGGTGGACACATAGGCCAGATTGCCCGACATCCGGATGTTGTTGATTTTCTTGTCGTTGAAGAGTTTGCTGTTTTTTATGTCATTCAGCGAGACGACTTTTTTGTTCTGGATGATATCGATAACCCCGTCTTCATAGCCAACCATCAGCAGGTCCCTTCCCGGATGCTTTCGGAAGGCGGTTATGCCGACAGAACTGAGGCCGTTGATTTTATCCAGAATGCCATACTCGCCAGACTCCGGGTCGTAGGTAAAAATTCCGTTCGAAGTGGCTGTGTAAAACAATCCACCCATTTTTTCGAGGCCTATGGGGTTGATGAAGCTATTGTGTTGCCGCCAGGAACCTATCGGTAAATTTCTTG
>JBIKMV010000049.1:0-15413 GCA_044359055.1 Catalimonadaceae bacterium | reverse complement strand
CTATTTTGGTGATGATGAATCCTTCCTTCATGTCGGTCTGGGTTTTCAGTTTTCCCCCGGGGAAAATTTTGGAAACCTTTACTCCTCCCTCCACTTTGGCTACTTTCCTGTCTTTGGCCGATAAGTCAGAAAATTCAGCACCGAGGACTTCAAATATCTCCTTTCGTTCGGATTTGGTTACTTCCGATTTTCCATCTTTGTTTTTCAGGGTAACGGCAAAGGGCATTTCTTTTCCATCGCGGAAAACGAGGAGGTTTACCTTGTCTCCCGGTCTGTGGCGGGCAATCTGCTCCTGCAGTTCGGATGAGGAATTTACCTTTTGCTGGTCTACCTTCACAATGACATCGCCCTTTTTTATCCCGGCATCGAGGGCAGCACTTTCCTTGTTCAGGCTATCAACCAGTACACCCTCCGAAATGGGCAGATCTTTTTCTTTGGCAAGATTGCCGTCAAGGTCACGGATGATGATGCCCAGGAAGCCCCGCTGAACCGCTCCGTATTTGATGATGTCTTCCACCACTTTGGTTACCAGATTCACGGGAACAGCAAAGCCATAGCCGCTGTAAGCACCTGTGGGCGAGGCAATAGCGGTGTTTATGCCAATCAGGTCGCCGTTCAGATTTACCAGAGCACCGCCGGAATTACCCGGGTTGATTGCGGCATCGGTCTGAATGAAAGATTCAATGGGAACAGGCGACTTTTCCCTCAGAATGGAAATGTTTCTGGCTTTGGCCGAAACCACACCGGCTGTAACTGTGGAGGTGAGGTTAAAGGGATTTCCCACAGCCAGCACCCAGGAGCCAACCTTTACCAAATCTGAATTTCCGAAGGGCAATGTAGGCAGGTTATTTTCTTTAATTTGAATAACGGCCAGATCGGTAGACGGATCGGTGCCGATTACCTTGGCCTTGTAGGTGCGCTTGTCAGACAGGGAAACTTCCAGTTCGTTGGCATCGGCCACCACATGGTTGTTGGTCACAATGTAGCCGTCTTTTGAAATGATTACCCCTGAACCGGTAGAGGTGCTTTCTCTGGGCCCCTGATTCCGCGGAGAGGGCTCAAAGAAAAAAGGACTTCCCTGTCCGAAAAAGTCCTTTAACATGTCGTTTTGCATCGCAGGCGCTACCGAAATTTTGGCCTTGATGTTGACCACTGCGGGTGTCACTTTTTCAGCCTGCGCCGAAAAATCGAGTTCATAGCCCGGAGCCTGTCCGGAAGCGAGCGAAAATGCAGGTTTGTCTGCCGCCTTTTGGAATATGACTTCTTTTTTGTCCATATCCAAGGCTTTGTAGGTGCTCAGGGTGATCAGGCTTCCCGCCAATCCTGCACCAAGGAGTGAAAAAAGAGATTTCATTTTGATTGAGAATTAGTGAAACGAAAAACAGTTTTTTTTATTCAAAATTGGTCCACAAACAAACCGGATGCCAACGAAAAAATGAAATCCAGTAATCTGCCCTGCTCTGCCAAAATGACTTTTTACAGGTACAAATGGCGAAATTTCTGCACGCTGCTGCCCCTCAGAAAATGACAGAAGGCAGGCAGGAGAAATATCAACAAAAACACAGGCGGCAAAATGACTGGAAAGCCGGCACAGGCTTATCATTTTTATACTTCACTCGTCCTCGGGTGATTCTTCGGGTTTCCATTCGGCCCGGTGGTAGTACCGCCAAAAGAAATAAGCAGAAACCACCCATAACTCAGCGCCGGGAATCCAGAGCGGACAACCATACATGATAAGCAGGGCCATAACAAACAATACCGCCATAAAGTGTTTCGGCGGAGCTTCTGGAAGAGGAGGCTTATAATACTGGTAATGAAAGCTATAGGCGATAATACCGGTGAAAAAAAGGGCTGATTCCGGGAGATAATCCGGGGAAATGGCATCGGGCAGGCGGAAAGAAAGCAAAACCATTTCAGGAAGGGATATAAGGATGCAGGCAAAACTCCATTGAATGAAACGCTCCGTGAGAGATAAGGGCAAATTCCTTATCCAAAGATTTTCCTTGAAATCCATACGCTGCCAGAATTGCAT
This sequence comes from Catalimonadaceae bacterium, assembly GCA_044359055.1. Taxonomy (GTDB): domain Bacteria; phylum Bacteroidota; class Bacteroidia; order Cytophagales; family Flexibacteraceae; genus CAMDMI01. The sequence continues at coordinate 13,381 of JBIKMV010000049.1, read as the reverse complement.
AATTCCCGTATGGATGCCGCCCGAAAAAAGGAGGCCCAGAGAAATGAGGCGCCTGTCGTATTGGTCGGTGTAAAATAATCGGCATACGCCCCAAATCAGGAACACAGATATGGTTTTGGTTAAAAATGCCATGCCTTTTCCCTCGTGCAGGAGCCTGCGCAGATACAGAAAGGAACCAAATCCCCATTCCGGCCATGAAAAATCAGGGATCTGAAAAATGCGCAGAGGCCCTCTGTTGGGATGGAAAATCAGGCCTAAAACATCATATAGAAGGGTCAGATGCAGGATAAGGCAAAGGAAAAGTACTCCGGAGACTGCAGCAAATTGCTGCTCCGTAGCCATCACTTCAATCAGAAAAGCGGCCCAGGCCAGAACAGGGGCCATCAGACCGGCCTGAACAACAATCCATTGCCGGCTGATATCCCTGCGTGAAAAACAGGCAAGAAGATAACAAATCTCATTTTCGGGCTTTTGCCAGACTTTCCTAACAAAAATCTGCACCTTCAATGCATAAAAAGCCCATAGCGGCCCAAAAAACAACCAAAGAAAAGCAGGATTGTAAGCCGCCATCCGGGCCAATTGCAAATGTGCCCGGCCAGGGGTAAGCACCAGTCCCACAAACAGGATAAGCCAGATAAGGCCTTTGTTTTGCCGGTAAAACTCCCGGACAAATATTTTGAATAAAACCGGATGGGCCCCAATTTTCATTGGCATAGCCGAAGGGTTTGGTTTTCGATAAGGTACTGACTGTCCACCGGAATCTTTTTCTCCAGAGATTCTTCATGGGAGCTGATTAGAAAGTTGACTCCGCTTTTGGCCGAACGGGTTATCAGGCCCAGAAGATGCCCTGTGGCTTCAGCATCGAGGGTAATCAGGGGTTCATCCAGAAAAATCCAGCGGGGCTGTCCCAGAAAGGCCATGACCAGAGAGACTTTTTTCAGCATGCCACTGGAGTAGGTTTGAATGCTCCGGTTCTCAAAAGACCGGATGACGAGTAGGTCTTTCAGTTCATCTACCTGACCTTGAGAGGCCTTTTTGGCTTTCGCTATAAAATCTATCATTTCAGCGGCATGGAGAAAGGGGGGAAAAACAGGCTCGGCGTCTGCCTGATTTACCCGAAGGCGGTATGCAGTTTTATCCCGGTTGATTTCGTAGGTATCATCCAGCCACACTTCCCCTTCAAAGGGCAGTATGCCGGCAAGTGATCTGAAAAGCGTAGATTTTCCGGCCCCGTTTTTTCCTTTTACCCAATGAATACCTCCGGGGATTTCCAGTTCAGAGATCTGCAGGGCGGTTATGCCGTTGTATTGCTTTGTAAAATTTTTGATTCTCAGCATATCGTCAGGGCCCGGTCGGGCAAAGTCCTTTTTTTCAAAATATGGCCCTGATAAAAATCACCGGAAAGTCAGGAACCGGAATGATTTAATACCTGCCGGATTTTCGGTTCAGACCGGGTGAAAGCATTTCCCTTCTGAAAATGAGCTGTCCTTATTTCAACGGAATGAGGATACTTGCCCCCTGGGAGAGGACATCATCTTTCAGGTCGTTGGCAATTTTAATGCTTTTCGCCGGTACGCCATACTTTTCAGCAATGGCATTAAGGCCCTCACCTGCACCTACGCTGTGCAGAGCTTTTACCTTCACCTTGATGGTTTTATCCGCCTGAACACTCATATCAGCAAGGCCGTTAAGAGCCATGATGTCAGCCGGTTTGTTCCCAAATTTGGCGGCCAGTTTATACATGGTATCGCCCTTTCTGATTTTATAAGCATAAATGGTTTCACCGCCTTCGTTGCTCACCACAGGTACCTGAGCAATTGGATTTTCGGCCGCAGGTGTCTGCTGGTTGGCTGAGTCCCGGTGTGCTGCTGCGCTGTCTGCCACAGTGGCAGCAACGGGTTCCTCCGGCTTTTCTTCCTCCGCTTCCGCTGTTTCTTCGGCCTCATTGGCTGCCACAAGGAGGCTGTCGGAGGCAAAAGCGCTGCTGTCGGGTGCGGCAGAGGAAATGAGCTGCTCGATGGAAGAGTTTCTGGTCATGCCCCAGAAAATCATGGCAAACAAAATGATGACCAGTATGCCGGCAATGAAAATTAAATTATTGTTGCCCCTGTTTTGACCGGGATTGCGGCTCATTCCCATATTGGATTAAGGTTGGTTTATCGCAAAAAATCAGATGCAAACATATCCAAATCCCTGCGCTGAAAAAGCGGGCCCTATAAAAAAATGGATACTCGTGCTTTTGGGTATGGCTCTTTCGGTTTCGGCAGAAGCCCAGAATATGGAGCGGGCCAGAAAAACCCTGGAAAAACTCAGCTCGGAGAATTTTGCCGGAAGGGGCTATCTGGAAAACGGCCATACAAAAGCAGCGGCTTTCATCCGCAAAAAATTTAAACAACTGGGGCTGAAACCTCTCGGTGGTTCTTACTATCAAAATTTTACCATCACCCAGAATCTTTTTCCCCGAAATCCGGAACTCAGCCTGAACGGTAGAAAATTGGTGCCTGGCAAAGACTTCATTCCTGCGCCCGATTGCCCATCCCTGAATGGAAAATTCAGCATCAGGAAGTCAGATACCCTGCTCCCTTTTCCGCTTGAAAAATTTGAGCCGAAGCAGGCCTGGCTGTCCAGTAAAAAAATCTCGAAAAAGTGGCTGAATTCTCCGTACCGCAAGCTGGGATTGCCTTCTCTTTTCCTGGATACTGCTTCCCGGCTTACCCACTCTCTTTCCGAAAACTCCGGCTCCTCAGCCCGTCTGATAATCAAAAAGGAGAGTTTTTCCCCGGTTGATTCTTTGCTGGAGTGCAGCCTCTATGCCAAAACCGAAAGCATAGAAACCCGCAATGTGATTGGCATGTTGAGAGGAACGCAGTTTCCCGATTCCTTTCTGGTGGTGTGTGCCCACTACGATCACCTCGGTAAAATCGGGACATCTACCCTGTTTCCGGGTGCCAACGACAATGCGAGCGGCACGGCCTTCATGCTTGAACTCGCTGCCTGGTTTTCCAAAAAGCCACTGCCCTGGTCCCTGCTTTTTATAGCCTTCAGTGCTGAAGAAGCCGGATTGCAGGGAAGCCGCTATCTCGTTCAGCATCCTCCGGTACCCCTCAGCCGCATCCGTTTTGTAATGAATCTGGACCTGATTGGCTTTGGAGATAAGGGTGCCACGGTGGTCAACGGCACTGTCCATGAAAAAGAATTCCGAAGGCTGGTCAGCATCAACAGCAGCAAAGGCTATCTCCCCGAAATAAAAGCCAGGGGGAAAGCTGCCAATTCAGACCATTATCCTTTTTCTGAAATGGGTGTGCCGGCTTTTTTCCTTTACACACTGGGAGGACCGGGGCATTACCACGACATCTCCGACCGGGCTGAAACCGTAACCTTCTCCGGTTTTATAAACACCTTCGGCCTGGTACGCGATTTTCTGGAGGGATTTTAAATCCTGAAAAAAAACACCGGGCAGGATATTTTTTTATAAAAAGAGAGGCATTTCGGCAGGGCAGGGCCTTTCCTTCCCGCCTCCCGACGGTGGGTTTCCGGTGCAAAACCAGTTACATTTCCTTCGTTTTTTGTCGCCTGCGGATTTTTAAACGATATGTAAGTTTTCGGTCAAAGCCTGTTGATATGCCATTTCAAAAACTGAATCTTTCGGCGCAATATTCTCTTTTTCAGTCTGTTTCCGAAAAGGAAGCCAGCCCAAATCCGGAGCATGAAACCATGCCCAAGTATTTTTTTTCGCCTTAATTTCCCCGAAAACAGAGCAAGCAGCCGAATTCCTACTTCGGTAACCAAACCCTGCTTTGTGCTCGGGCAGGTATTATCTGCGGCTATACTTTTGTCACAGATATCAGGCTTGCATATGCCTTGCACATACAACGCTGATTTCTTTTCTTGGTTGAACGATTGATTGGAAATGGCTCTGGATCTTTGAACCTGAGCCATTTTTTTTATCCCTTAACCAGCGGGCTATTCTACCTTTGCTCCATGAAAAAACGCCACCCCAAGGATTCTTTTGTCAGTTCTACGGAATTTGTTCTTCCCAACGATACCAATACCCTGAACAATTTGATGGGCGGAAGGATGATGCATTTTATGGACATTGTGGCAGCCATTGCCGCACAGCGGCACAGCCACCGTATCGTGGTCACGGCCTCGGTCGACAATCTCAGATTCACCAAACCCATCCGGCTGGGTTCCATTGTGACGATATCGGCCAAGGTAACCCGTTCTTTCAATTCTTCCATGGAGGTGCATGTAGTGGCCGAAATCGAAGACCATACCAGGGGCATCAAAGAAACTTCCAATGAGGCCTTTTTTACCTTTGTGGCGGTGGACCAAAACGGGCGGCCCATAGATGTGCCCGAAATTGAACCCGAAACCGAGGAGGAGTGGAATTTATACCATACGGCACATAAAAGGCGGCAATTGCGTCTCCTGCTGGCAGGCAGACTGAAACCGGAAGATGCCGGTGACCTTCTTACTTTTCCTGATGCAGGGAAATAAGACCCTCAGCCGGGCCCGGGGTCCTTTGGAATTGGAACTGGAAGGAGAAAAAATTCTCCTCTTTCCCGAAAAGTTCGCCCTATGGGAAAAGGAAAAAACTGTTTTTCTTGCCGATACCCATTTCGGTAAGGTGGCACACTTTCGCAAAGCCGGAATCGGATTGCCCCCTCAGGCCGGAATGGATACCTTTTTCAGGCTTCAGCAGATAATATTAGCGCACAGGCCCCATCGAATCGTGATTCTGGGCGATGTGTTTCATTCTGAATCCAACTCCGATATGCAGCGCTTCGCCGACTGGAGAGCCGGAATGCCCTCTCTGGTTTTTGATCTGGTACTGGGCAACCACGACAGGGCTTCGCTCAAAGAACTGAAGGCCGCTGGATTTCCCCTGTATCCAAAGCTGAAGGCCGGCCCTTTTTGGTGCGTACACGATCAGGAAAGCATCCGCCAAGAGGGCTTTCATTTTTTCGGACATCTTCATCCCGGAATTACGCTTTCGGGACTTGGGGGACAATCAGTAAAAATGCCCTGCTTCTGGCTTCGGCCGGGGCATCTCTGCTTTCCGGCATTTGGTTCTTTTACGGGTTTCATTTCACTTCCTCAGGGTCCTGAAGATGTGTTTTTTGCCCTTACCGATACACGGGTGCTACCTATCGGCAGAGGGCTATGGGCAAGCCCCTGAAATTCCGGAAGCAGCAGCCCACTTTATCAACGGAATTGTTTTTTTAGTTTTTAAATCAAAATATTTTCGGGGTTAAACATTTGATTATCAAATCAAAAGTAATAAACAGGGAGTTTGTTCGGGGTTAGAATGCAGCCCGGTGTTTGCCAATCTGCCCATTACCTGCTTTGCTTTGCTGCAGAATAATTCCATTCCAATATATTTCGATGAGCGCTAAAAATCTGGTAATCGTAGAATCTCCGGCCAAGGCCAAAACCATAGAGGGCTATCTGGGTGAAGGCTTTGTGGTGAAGTCCAGCATGGGCCATGTCCGGGATCTGATCAAAGGAGATATGGCCATTGATATTGGAAACGGATTTGAGCCGAAATATGAAGTTTCGGAAGGAAAGCACGATTTGATAAAGGAACTGGCCAGTCTTTCTAAAAAATCCGACATCGTGTGGCTCGCAACCGACGATGACCGTGAGGGAGAATCCATCAGCTGGCATCTGAAAGAGGCACTGGATATTGACGACAAGAAAATCAAGCGGATTGTTTTCAGGGAAATCACCAAAAATGCCATAAAAAAGGCCATTGAAAATCCCAGGTCAATCAATACCGACTTGGTCAATGCCCAGCAGGCCCGAAGGGTTCTCGACCGCCTTGTCGGCTATGAAATTTCACCTGTTCTGTGGAAAAAAATCAAACCCGGACTTTCTGCCGGTAGGGTGCAGTCGGTAGCTGTGCGCCTTGTGGCCGAAAGGGAGCGGGATATAGAGAAATTTAAGCCAGAAGCCAGTTTTAAAACTCAGGGTTTCTTCAAAACCAAAAGCGGAAAAAACCTTGCTGCCGACCTGAACCGCGACTACCGGGAAGAAGAAGATGTGACCAGGCTGATGCAGGCTTCCGCAAATGGCTCTTTTGTAGTGGCGGCCAAGGAAGTGAAACCCGGAAAGAGAAGTCCGGCTCCGCCCTTTACCACCTCTACCCTGCAGCAGGAGGCGAGCCGGAAGCTCAGTTTCTCGGTTACAAAGACCATGATGCTGGCACAACGCCTCTACGAGTCCGGTAAAATCAGCTACATGCGGACCGACTCCACCTCTCTTTCTGAAGAGGCACTGACAGCAGCTGCAGCGCAGATAAGCACAGACTTTGGCGACAGATATGCCCAGAGGCGTCAGTTTAAAACCAAATCAGAATCGGCGCAGGAAGCCCACGAAGCCATCCGGCCCACCAATTTTGCTGCCTCCTCCGTATCGGGAGACCGGGATGAACAAAGGCTCTACGAGCTAATCTGGAAAAGGGCCATTGCCTCGCAGATGGCCGATGCCGAACTCGAAAGAACCTTGGTTACCATTAAGGAAAACAGCGGTGCATTTCAGAGCCTGAAAGAGGGGGACAAAATTCAATTTCAAGCCACGGGAGAGGTCATCAAATTTGATGGCTTCCTCAAGGTGTACATCGAAGACACCGACAACGAGGAAGAAAAGGAGGGAGATAGCGAAAAACTTCTTCCATTTGTAGAAACCGGAGAAATTCTCGGCCTTGACCATATGAAATCCCGGCAGCGGTTTAGCAAGCCCGAGGCCCGCTTCACAGAAGCCAGTCTGGTAAAAAAGCTGGAGGAAATGGGCATCGGGAGGCCCAGTACTTATGCACCTACCGTTTCCACCATTGAAAAAAGAGAATATGTAACCAAAGAATGGCGTGACGGCAAAACCCGGGAATACACAGAGTTACTGCTGAAAGACGGAAAGATTGACCGGCAGGTAAAAACAGAAATATTCGGAGCTGAAAAGGCCAAACTGTTTCCTACCGATATTGGATTGATAGTGAATGACTTCCTGACCTCCTATTTCAAGTCTATCGTGGACTATGATTTTACGGCCAGGGTAGAAAAAGAATTTGATACCATTGCCCAGGGAAAGCTCATCTGGCAGGATATGATCCGGAAATTTTATCAACCTTTTCATGAGACGGTGGAATCCACAGCTTCCATTGAGCGAAAAGACATCAATTCCGCCCGTGAAATAGGTAGCGACCCGAAATCCGGAAAAAAAGTGCTGGCGAAACTGGGGCGTTTTGGGCCCTATGTGCAGATTGGCGAGCAGGAAGAAGGCGGCCCCAAACCGGCTTTTGCCAGTCTGAAAAAAAACCAGCGTATCGAAACCATTTCTCTTGAAGAAGCCCTTGCCCTTTTTGACCTGCCGAGAGAAATCGGAGAGTTTGAAAATGAAAAAATGGTGGTCAACAATGGCCGTTTCGGACCTTATGTGAAGCTCGGAAATCAGTTTTTCTCCCTGCAGAAAGATCAGGATCCCTACACCATTGATGCCGAAGCTGCCATCCGGCTCATTGAAAACAAGCGGAAGGCAGACAGCGAAAAGTTAATCCGTACTTTTGACGAACGGCCGGATGTAAAGGTGCTGAACGGCCGGTTCGGGCCCTACATCGCAGTGGGAAAAGACAATGTGAAAATCCCCAAAGGAACCGATGCCAAAGCCCTGACTCTGGAAGATTGCCTGGTTCTTGCTGCCTCGCAGGCTGAAAAGCCGGCGGCTAAAAAGGGAGGCTCCCGCTTTGGCCGCAAAAAGTAAGGGGATCCTTTTCCAAAAAACAGGGGCTTTTGTTGTCAATGCCTCTGCTTGAGCAGAAGTTTATTAAAACCAGGGAATAACCAGGTCCAGCAGGTATAGTACCATCCCCAAAGCAAGCAGGATGCCGGCAAAAAACAGATTGAAAATCCCGAAAATCCGCAATTCGGTACGAAAGGAATAACCCAGTCTGATTACCAACTTTTTTTGAACCATGTAAGTGAGGTAAAGGCTGGACAGCAAACAGAAAATTAGCAATACCAGACGAATGGAAGGATTTGAAAAAATACCCTCCAGAAACGGAAGTGTTTCATTGCCCTGAGCATAAACCAGTTTTTGCAGAAAAGTAAGGGCTCCCGAAAACAAAGCTGAAACAAAAAATATGATTTCCAGTGAAATGAGAATGGGGTAAAGCCTTATTTCGGTTACCTGTGTCTGGGAAATTTCCTTCTCCAGTTCCAAAGCATAAAATTGAAGCTGCACTTTCTCGTTATGGGGCAGGCGCATATCTCTTTCTTCTGCCTCCTCCAGCAGGCCGGATATTTCGTTCCGGGTTTTGATGACATCCAGCAGATGCCGTGCCTTTCGCAAACGGCTTTTGTTCTCAATCCACCGGATGACAAACGGAACCAGCAGGCCAAGGGCCGGCACAATGACGGGGAGATAGTTGAGATTGGACAAGGCAAACAAAATTCCGGTGCAAAAATAAGACTTCAAAAAACTATTGTAATCAAATAAGTTGAACCCAGTATTTTGCAGCCCGAAAACAGGCCCGATATTTTTGAAAGCCGATTCATGAACAAAAACCGCACAATTCGCAGCATCTGGTTTGGATTATTTTTGTTCTTCGGGGGTATCACCCTGTGGACTTATGCCGTTGCATGGGACCTTTTTGGCCTTTTCGGGGGTATGCCCGGGACCGAAAATCTGGCCAATCCCAAATCTGAACTGGCTTCAGAAGTCTACACTTCCGACAATGTTCTCCTCGGAAAATATTTCAAGGAAAACCGCTCGCCCGCCCGCTTTACCGACCTCTCTCCCCATCTCCTCAAAGCCCTGATGGCGACCGAAGATGTGCGCTTCGAAAAACACAGCGGCATCGATCTCAAGGGAACCCTCGCCATTCTCTGGTATGTCATCCGTTTCGACAAAAGGGGCTCTTCCACCCTCACCCAGCAGCTGGCAAAAAATCTTTTTTCCACAAGAAGCGAATTGTACGAAGGTAGCCTTTCGCATATTCCCGGTATCCGCACAGCCATTTTCAAAACCAAGGAATGGATCACCGCCGTGAAACTCGAAAAAACCTATACCAAGCAGGAAATCCTTACCATGTACCTCAATACGGTCCATTTCGGATCAAATGCTTTTGGAATAAAAACAGCCGCACGGACCTTTTTTAATACCACGCCGGATAAACTGAATGCCGAACAAAGTGCTATGCTGGTAGGTGTACTGAAAGCTCCGACCCTGTACTCTCCCGTTTACAACCCCCTCAGGGCCCTCAACCGCCGGAATACCGTAATCGAGCAGATGGAAAAATACGGGTATATTTCTGAAACAGAGGCCGAATCGTTGAAAATCAGACCCATAGACATAGGGCAATACAAGGTCGAGAACCACAACGAAGGCTACGGCACCTACTTCAGGGCGGAGCTGAAAAAAGACCTTTTGCGCTTTTGCCGCGAAAAAGGCTACGACCTGTATGCCGACGGATTAAAGATTTTCACCACCATTGACTCCCGGATGCAGCGCTATGCCGAATCTGCCCTCGACAGTCACATGCGGTATCAGCAGGATATTTTTTTCCGGTACTGGAAAGGCCGGAATCCCTGGGTGGATGAAAACGGAAAGGAAATCAAAGATTTTATCCTGCAGGCTGCCAGAAAAACCAGCCTCTTTCAGGCCTACAAGGAACAATACAATGGCAACGAAGACTCCGCCATTCTGGCTTTTAAAAGACCGCTTCGGACCACATTATTCAGCTGGAAAAGAGGCGTGGATACCCTCATCAGTCCCTGGGATTCCATTGCCTACACCAAGCATTTTCTTCATTCCGGTATGATGAGTATGGACCCCTATTCGGGTCATATAAAAGCCTGGGTGGGAGGTATCAATTACAAGTTTTTTAAATACGACCATGTAAGACAGGGAAAGCGGCAGCCGGGTTCGTCCTTCAAGCCAATAGTATATGCCACTGCCATGGACAATGGTTTTACCCCTTGCACAGAAATGGTGGATGCTCCCACTACATTCTACAACGAAGAAACCAATACCTATTGGACACCCAAAAATTCAGACGACAAATATTCGGGTGAAAAAATGACCCTCAGAAGGGCTATGGCCCGTTCCATCAACTCCATCACAGCCCAGCTTATGAAAAAACTGGGTCCTGACCGGGTAGTGGAATTTGCCCGAAAACTCGGTATCGAAAGTCCCCTGGATGCCGTTCCGGCACTTTGCCTCGGGGCAAGCGATGTCTCGGTTTTCGAACTGGTTTCTGCCTATTCCACTTTTGTTTCGGGTGGTACCTGGACCAAGCCCTACTACATTTCCCGAATTACAGACAAAAACGGCAATAATCTTGTTACTTTCAATCCCGAAAAAAAGGAAGTCATCTCCGAGGAGACCGCTTACATGATGGTCCACATGCTGATGGGTGCCACCAAAGAAAAGAACGGAACGGCACTCGGCCTCCACCGCTTGGGCTCTACGCTGGTTGGCAATGAGGTGGGAGGAAAAACCGGAACCACATCCAACTATTCAGACGGCTGGTTTGTGGGTACAACCCGGCAGCTGGTTACCGGTATCTGGGTGGGAGGCGAAGACCGCTGCATACATTTCCGCTCTTTCAACCACGGACAGGGCTCCAAAATGGCCATGCCCATCTGGAGCTATTACATGGACAAGGTGTATGCAGACCGTTCTTTGGGAATAACCAAAGGGCCCTTCAAAAGACCGGCCGGCCTATCGGTTGACCTGACCTGTTCCGGCAAAGTGATGGCCGACCCGGCAATGGGCGATTCGGCGGGCGTTCAAAAAGTGCAGGAGCCGGTTTCGGAGGAAATCAATGACTGAGCGGGAAGCTTTCCTCATTGTAGATGTTCAGTTTGATTTTCTGCCGGGCGGAGCACTCGCCGTGCCCCACGGCGACGAAGTGCTGAAACCCATCCTTCGGCGTGCCGCAGATTTCCGAACCATTGTTCTCAGTCAGGACTGGCATCCGCCCGATCATTTCAGTTTTGCCTCCCGGCATGGCAGGCAACCTTTCGAAAGCTTAGAAGCAGAGGGGCATCAGCAAATCCTCTGGCCCGACCATTGTATTCAGAACAGCTACGGTGCAGAAATCCACCCCGGCATTCTAGGGCTGGGCCCTGCCTCAGTGATACGGAAGGGTACAAATCCGGCAATCGACAGCTATTCGGCTTTTTTCGACAACCGCACCATGCACCAAACCGGCCTGGATGCCTGGCTGAAATCGAAAGACATTTCCCGCCTGGTGGTGTCAGGCCTTGCCACAGATTATTGTGTGAAATATACAGTCCTCGATGGTCTTTCTTTGGGGTATTCGGTGGAACTTTTTCTGCCCGGATGCCGGGGAATCAAAGAAGATGTTAAAGCAGATCTTGATGAAATGGCAGCTGCTGGGGCCGGCATTTCAGGCTGAACATTAGGAAAAAAGAGCCTGAAGCGCTCCATCCGCAAAGGCTTCTACCCCGAACTTCCATCTCTTTTTCAGATTTAAAACTTTGATTTACAGCTAAATTGCTACCTTTGCGGGCTTTTTGAAAGGGAGGAGACCCGGAAAGCATAACAATTATGAACAATATCGTGGCCATTGTGGGCCGGCCCAATGTGGGCAAATCTACCTTTTTCAACCGTCTGATCGGAACCCGCAAAGCCATCATGGACAATGAGCCCGGTGTCACCCGTGACCGGCATTACGGATTTTCGGAATGGAACGGAAAGTTTTTCACCCTGATAGATACCGGCGGATATGTGGTCGGTTCGGAGGATGTTTTTGAGCAGGCCATCCGCGATCAGGTGGAGCTGGCACTGGATGAATGTGATGTCATCATTTTTATGGTGGACATCAATGCCGGGCTTACCGGCTACGACCAGGACTTTGCCAACATCCTGCGCAGGGCAAAAAAACCGGTTTATCTGGCCGTAAACAAGGCTGATACCCATGAAAAGGCGCATCTGGCAGGGGAGTTTTTTGCCCTGGGATTCAAAGAACTGTTTCCGGTTTCATCCCAGACAGGGAATGGAACAGGAGAATTGCTGGATGCTGTGGTAAGCCACTTCAAAACAGAAGGGGTAGAAGATCCCTACCAGGGTATCCCCCGGATTTCGGTTCTGGGAAGACCCAATGTGGGCAAATCCAGTTTTGTAAATCTGCTTCTCGGCCAGGAGCGCAATATCGTTACGGACATTGCCGGTACCACCCGTGACTCTATAGACACGCATTACAAGGCCTATGGAAAGGAGTTTCTGCTGACCGATACCGCCGGAATCAGGCGGAAAACCAAACTCAAAGACCATCAGATTGAATTTTATTCTGTGCTGCGTTCGCTGCAGTCGCTTGAAAATTCGGATGTGGTGATGGTGTTGCTCGATGCCACAAGGGGGATAGAAGCCCAGGATGTGAGTATCATTTCACTGGCAGAAAAAAAGAGAAAAGGTATTGTGATTCTGGTAAACAAGTGGGATGCAGTGGAAAAAGACCAGAATACGGCCAGGAAATTTGAACTGGAAATCCGGAACCGTCTTGCGCCGATAGATTACACCCCCATTCTGTTTGTTTCGGTACATGAAAAGCAAAGAATTTTTCAAGCATTGGAAAAAGCCATAGAAGTTTTCGAAAACAGGACCAGAAAAATCCCCACTTCGGAACTGAATGAAAAAATTTTACCGGAGATAGAAAAATATCCGCCTCCGGGTCTGAAAGGCAAGAATGTAAAAATCAAATATTTGATGCAATTGCCCACCTACACCCCTTCTTTCGCCTTTTTTTGCAATCTGCCCCAGTATGTCCGGGAGCCCTATCAGCGCTTTCTGGAGAACAAACTGAGGGCCCATTTCAGGCTCGAAGGGGTTCCGGTAAATATATTTTTCAGAAAAAAGTGAGGTATTTTTTGCGAATTTGGAAACAGGACCTACTTTTGCAACCAAAATTTTCAAAAAATCAACAAAAAAACAGGAAATGAAAAAGTTATTTGCGTTGTTAATGGTTGCCGGAACATTCGCCATGTACTCTTGCGGAGGTGGTCACAAGGAAGAAGCTGCTACAGACTCTACTGCTGTTGAAGCTACAACCATGGATACTGCTGCTGCTGTCATGGATACTGCTGCTGTGGATACTACTGCTGCTGCTCCCGCTGCTGATTCAGCTGCTCACTAAGATTTTATCTTGTATGAGATTCGAAAGCCGTCTGCTTGTAAGACGGCTTTTTTGTTTTCAGGCCTGTTGAGCATCAATGGTTTGAAGAGGAGCAGACCTTGTTTCAGGCTACTTCTGATTCGGTCAGAGAAAACATCAGAAATATACCTGCACCTCGCTTTTCATTTCAGAGACTGCTTTGCCCACAGGATCTGAGCCCCTGTTCATCTGGTTTTCAGGAATCTG
>JBIKMV010000222.1:0-4460 GCA_044359055.1 Catalimonadaceae bacterium | reverse complement strand
TTACAGCTTTCGGTGATTTGTTTTCAGAGGCCGGAATAGAGCACAAAAAAATGAAATTCAATCCCAATGCAAGCTAAGCACTGAACCGGGGCAGAAGAAATCACAGATTTTCAGCCCATTGTGTCCAGAGCAAAAACATCCTGCACTTCCCGATAAATTTTTCTTTCCGCAGGTAGCACGAATGAAAAATAATCCTACCTTTGCGGTCCATTTTTGGAAAAATCATGGCAAAAAAAGGAAACAGGATTCAGGTAATTATGGAGTGTACCGAGCATAAAAACAGCGGTATGCCCGGAACTTCGAGGTATATTACCACCAAGAATCGTAAAAATACCACCCAGAGACTGGAACTGAAAAAGTACAATCCGGTATTGAAAAAAGTAACACTGCATAAAGAAATTAAGTAAACATGGCAAAGAAAGTAGTTGCAACCCTGAAAACCGGTGAAGGCAAAACCTTTACCAAAGTTATCAAGGCAGTAAAAAACCCCAAAACTGGTGCCTATACCTTCAAGGAGGAAATCGTTCCGAATGAAGCAGTACAGGAATGGTTGAAAGGTAATTAATCTTCCCACAATCCCCTTTCCGGGGATTTTTTATGCACATTGCATTGAGACCTCGCGGATAAAGTGGGGTTTTTTGTTTTGTAATTATAACCATGAACAACCAAATCCCAAAACCAAAGCAACATGGGCTTTTTTGATTTTTTTACCGGAAAGAAGAAAGAGGAGCTGCAGGAGTCGCTCGATAAAGGCCTTGAAAAAACCAAGGACACCTTTTTTGAGCGCCTGACAAGAGCAGTAGCCGGAAAATCCGAAATCGACGACGATGTCCTGGATGATCTGGAAGAAATTCTGATTGGCGCAGATGTCGGCACTCCCACCACCCTGAAAATCATCAGACAAATTCAGGAGCGTGTAAAACGCGACAAATATTCTTCTACCGCAGAACTGGACAAAATCCTGCGGGAAGAGGTAGCCGGACTTCTGGAAAGCCGGAAGCCTTCTGAGGTAAAGCATCTTTTCAGGGATTTACCGGCAAAACCATTCGTCATCATGGTAGTGGGCGTAAACGGAGCCGGCAAAACCACCACCATCGGAAAACTGGCCTCGCAGTTTCACGCATGCGGCCACAAGGTGGTGCTGGGCGCAGCCGATACATTCAGAGCCGCAGCCGTAGAGCAACTCAAACAATGGGGTACCCGATCGGGCGTGCCGGTAATCGAGCATGGCATGAACACCGACCCGGCATCTGTAGCCTATGATGCGGTAAAAACTGCCTTGGATCAGGATGCCGATGTGGTCATCATCGATACGGCAGGGAGGCTCCACAATAAGGTAAACCTGATGAATGAACTAGGCAAAATCAAGCGGGTGATGCAAAAAGTAATACCCGATGCGCCCCAGGAAGTGCTGTTGGTGCTGGATGGCTCCACAGGACAAAATGCCCTCCGCCAGGCAGAAGAATTTTCGAAAGTAACCGAGGTCACTGCCCTGGCCATCACCAAACTGGACGGCACCGCAAAGGGCGGTGTGGTCATCGGTATATCCGATCAGTTGAATGTGCCGGTAAAATACATTGGTGTCGGAGAAAAAATAGATGATCTGCAAATCTTTGACCGCCATGCCTTTGTGGATTCGCTTTTTAAGCGTTCTTAGTTTCCTGCTTTTTGCTCCCTTAGCCGAAGGGCAAACAGCAAAAAAGAGCGGCAGAAAAAAACAAAAAGCCCTTTCGCTTTGTGAAAAGAAAGTGAAGCAGGGCGTGAAGGGCATGGTCTATTTCCAGAGAGGCAACCAAATGCCCTCGCCAGACTCGCCGGGCAGGATAACTAAAGGGAAAGGCGTAGCCCGGAGAATTGCCTTTTTTGAACTGACCAAAGTAGACCAAGCAGAAGAGGCAAAGCAGGGAGGATTTTTCAAAAACATTAAAACCCGGCTTATTAAGGAAACCCGATCCAATGCAGAGGGGTGTTTTGTAGTCTCACTTCCTCCGGGAAAGTATAGTATGATGGTTTGGGAAGAAGGCTATTGGTATGCCAATTCTTACTCAGGCGATGGACAGATAATGGAAGTGGAGGTAAAGCCCGGCGACCAAAGCCTGATAGAATTTCGCATCAACCATGCGGCTTTTTACTGAGCCGCAATTATTGGCAGGCTGAAGGGGGACAAATCCTCTATCGTCTCCCTATTTTTTTTATAAACAACTGTAGTATAGCAGATTATGCATCTGCATGCCCTGCACACATGATGCCCGGCAGACATCCTGCAGCCTTACCGTTTCTGCTTAAAAAATCACTGAATTCAGTTATTTTTCAGGACCGGAAAAGAACATTTAAAATTTTCGCCCGCAGGCCGGCCTACCCGCTGTTTTGCCGGGCCTGCGCATTTGAGGTTTTAAACAGGCATCTGCCAGGGATTTGATCCCTACTTTTTATTTTTGGTTCTGAGTACCCTGCGGAATGCTAGGAACAGAAAGACAGAAAGTAGGGTCAGAAAGTTTGCCGGGGCTTTTGTTAGGCTTTTAGGATTGTTCTTAAAATTTCCAATTGCTTTTTGTGCTTCTCCGGATTGGTATCTTTCAGAATTTTAAAATTCAGCATTTTCCAACGGACGGATGGAAACTTTTCAAAATCATACGCTTTCCAGTTGGGCTCGCCGTCTGCAACGCTCATTAAGAACTCTTTATCTGTTTTTGTTAGTGAATTGTTAATCGTCTCCACCAACTGAACCCTTGTCGATTCAAAATCCTCATAGTCGAATTCTTCTGCGGTCATTCCCGAAAATTGGTTTTCCATGGCTTGCCGCTGATCCTGAAACTTGGGTTGAATGGCCTCATGGATCGGCCTATCACTTCCTAGAAGACAGAGTAGGAAGCCGGTTTTAATTTCATTAGTAAATCCCTCATTTTCAAATAAATACTTAACATCAAACAGATCTCTTGGATGCTGTCTGTATAAAGCAGCACAGATTTTTCCGCCATATAATTGACCCACCGGTACAATCGGTACAGCGCAAAAAACATCAAACTCAGACTGAACTTTCTCACTTAATGACATTCTTTTTGGAGATTCCAGTGTTCCACGATGGGTCAAATTGACCTCAAGTTTTATCACAGCCTCTTTGCGGGTAATGAGCAATTTGCTGTTGTGCTCTGTATGGGTAACTTTCACTCCTGGAACAACCGTCTCAATCCTCCTCCCGATATGCTTCAGACCTGCAGAAATTCGCCTTAGCGACTCATCCCGGTCTTCTACAGGCAGATAGGTCAAATCTATATCCACAGAAAGTCGAGGCATATTCCGTACAAATAAATTGATTGCCGTCCCGCCATGCAGAGCAAAGCAGGACTCCTTTGCAACTTCCGGTAAGACATCCAATATCAAGGCAACCTGCGTGCGGTCTGTACTTACTTTCCATAAGCAGCAACTTCTTTGGGTACTGTAATCTGATAACCGGGTATGTATATTCCTTTATCCACAAGACTTCTCTTACCTGCCCCCAGTTCTATTTTTTCGAAATCGAGATGTTTTAACCATTGATGGTCAAACTTTTCCGCCAGATACAGAAACAATCGTTTGACCTTGACTGAGCCGCATTGCTCCAGCAGTTGCTGTACGGGATCTGGCCTTAGGTTGTTGAGACCTTCAAAGAGCTCGCAGCATTCTAATAAGTCCTGCTTATCAGGCGCCAGGTAAAGGCACTCCATTATGGCACGGGCCGCACCGGATACCTTAATCTCAAGATTTCCTGTTTGAACTGTGGTCAATCCTGTATCTCCCGGAAGAAAGGATGTCGGATAATACTGAATCAGGGCCTTCCAATCGTGATTTTTAAACCAGGTTGGCAGCCGTTCATTCTTTCCACCAAACAGGATTATTTTCCTGGCCGAAAGTTCCAGATAGTGGGCCTTACCCAAAAGTGACAATGCGGATTTTCCTCCCGGGTGAATTGAGGAGGCGGCCTGGTTTTGCAGGGCATAAATGGCTCCTTCGTATCCAACTTTGTCTTCTGTTCTGATCATGGCCCCTATACCTAAAGATTTGATCCAGTGGCTATTGCGGTAGCGCTTCTGCAAATCCAAACTATACCCTTGCCTTACCATCCAGGAAGATAACAGAACTGCACCCACGGGCTGAGACCGGAGTAGCCGGCTTATTTTTGTTCCTTTTTCGGTACTCATGGTACGAATATACGGCAGTATTCAATCCAGGACAAGCCAATTGTTTAAAAATTTAAAATTAGCAGTACTTATAGTTCTTAAAATTTACAAAAAATAAACCATGAAACCTAGATAACAATACAGAACCGACTCTGTAAATATATTACAATTGATTGATTTTCAATGGTCTTATGATTTTTTAAATTCCCAAAAGATAGCATCCGGGAATATACCCCGGACCTGCGCACTTGAGGTTTTTAAACAGGCATCTGCCAGGGATTTGATCCCTACTTTTTATTTTTG
>JBIKMV010000221.1:0-4536 GCA_044359055.1 Catalimonadaceae bacterium | reverse complement strand
GACCCAGATTTTTTTCCAATCGGTTTGAGATGTAGAAGACCTCTGCACCAAGGGTTTTGGCTTTTTGAAAAAATTCCACCGCTCCGGGAAAGGCCGGGGCTTTGGCGGCTTTTTCCCAATCTGACCAATATTCCGGATAATCTTTACCCTCCAGCATTACTTTTACCGACCAGGCCGAATTGTCCAAAACCGTTTCATCCAGGTCTGTTATGATGGCCGCTTTTGCCCCTTTTGCCTTCATGGCATCCATAGTTTTTTCAAGCCTGAAACCAGCCAGGGTATAAGTTTGGAGGTAACAGGCCTCTTTTTCTGCCGAAAAAGCAAACCAGGCCACCGACAATAAGCGGGGGTCTTTGGAAACCTCTGTTTTTTCGCTTGATTTAAAAGATAAGAGAAAGAAAATGGCCAGAAAAGCGCCAGCCGAAAACCGGAAATTCATAGGGTAAAGGTAATTGGAAATTAAAAGTCGGCATCACCGATTTTCCCATTCTGAAGCCAAAAGCCTGAAAATCAGGGAGTCTTCAAATGTATCCTCATGGAAATAATGCTCTTTCATCAGGCCTTCGCGGGTAAATCCAAATTTAGCCATCATTTTGAGAGAAATTATATTGCCCGGTTCCACAGATGCTTCTATGCGGTGCAACTTTAAGCCTGTAAAACCATAATTTATTATCGGGCCGATGGCTTCCGACATATAGCCCTTGTTTTTGAATTCCTCTTTCCGAAGCGAATAGCCCAATTCTGCCCTTTGGTGAAAAGGGTGCCAGTTGTGGAATCCAGCAGAGCCAATGGTTTGCCCGGTAGATTTCAATACCAGCTGAAAATGAGCCAATAAGCGGTAGTAATACGAAAAGCCGTCGGCATATTTTTGCTTTTCGGCCTGAACTTCTTCTAAATCAGAATACCCGAAAATGGCTAAAACTTCAGAATCGGTTTTTTCCTTAAAAACGGCCTGATAGGCTTCCAGTGAATAATTTTTTAAAAGCAATCGGGGTGTTTCTATGAAGGGAATTTCCATAAAAATCAGCCTTTTACTTTAGAAATCAATTCTTCAAAAGTGAGTTTTTCCTGTTCTGAGCTGGCCAGTTTTTTTAAGGTCAGTTTTCCTTCTTTGATTTCATCTTCACCTGCTACCACCACAAAAGGAATCTGTTTGGCATCGGCATAGGCAAATTGCTTTTTCAGTTTGGCCGCCTCGGGATACAGCTCGCAGGCAATGCCGTGTTTTCGAAGTCCGGCAAGAAGGTTGAGATAAAAAGGCATCTGATTTTCATCGAATTGCACCACCATCACCCGCGTAGGGCAGGATGGCATTTCGGCCACCTTTCCCAACTCTAGGAGCAAATCATAAATCCGGTCGATGCCAAAGGAGAAGCCCACCCCCGGAATACCCTCTACTCCAAAGACGGAAGTCAATTCGTCGTAGCGGCCACCCCCTGAAATGCTGCCCACTTTTACGCCCTGCGGCACGACTTCAAAAATGGGTCCTGTGTAATAAGAAAGTCCACGGGCCAGGCTCAGATCGAAGCGCATACGGGCCAGGACCTCGGGGAATCCGGCCAAAAGGGAGGTCATTTTATCGAGGTCTTCAAAACCTTCTTTACAATCCTCCTGTACCGAAATAATGGTTTTAAGATTTTGATAATCAGCAGAATCAAAAGAAAGAAGCCCTGTCCGGAAGCCATTGAGCTTTTCAATAAAGGCTTCAGAAAATTCCTTTTTTCTCAGTTCCTCGGCCACCACGGTCCATTCCACTTTGTCGAGTTTATCGAGGCTCACGCTCATTTCGGCTTCGCGGCCCGGGGCTCCGCAGAAATCAGCCAGACCCGAAAGGATTTTACGGTGGTTTATTTTGATTACAAAATCTTGAATGTCAAGTTTTTGAAGTACGACCACCATCATCTGAAAAATTTCAACTTCGCAGAGCAGGGACCGGGTTCCCACCACATCGGCATCGCATTGGTAGAACTCCCGATAGCGGCCAAAAGAGGGCCTGTCGGCCCGCCAAACAGGCTGCATTTGGTAGCGGCGAAACGGAAAGGTAATCTGGTGCCGGTTCATCACCACATATCGGGCCAGTGGAACGGTAAGGTCGTAGCGTAGGGCTTTTTCAGATATTTTTTTTAGCAGGGCTTTATGGCCTTTTGAAAAATCGTCTGAGGTGGCACCGGACAGAAAATCACCCGAATTGAGGATTTTGTAAATGAGCTGATCGCCCTCATCGCCGTATTTTCCGGTGAGTACGCTCAGGTTTTCCATGGCGGGGGTTTCGAGGGGTGCAAAGCCAAACTGCTCAAAAACAGTGCGAATGGCAGAAAAAATGTGGTTGCGCACCATCATTTGCTGCGGCCCGAAATCGCGGGTACCGCGGGGAATGCTGAGGTTTTCTTTGGCCATTGTGATGCTGTATCAAACCCTTGATCAGGTCTTTAAAAAACTTTCAAAACAAGCGAAAGAAGGCAGAACAGGCAAAGCAGGAAAGAAAATCTCTGAGATGGATTTCTGCTTGCGTCCTGCTGCAGGTGTTGGCCGCGGCTTATCCCAGCTTATTAAAAATCCGTTTTTATTGATTTTCAGCAGGATTCACATCAATGGTCAGGGGAATGCAATCCTGTATCTGAGGCATAAAAGAAACTGAAAACTTTGTCTGTGAGTCGCTTTCACTCCTCATCATTTTCTTCATCCTCTTCCATATCCAGGTCTTCTTCGGAAATGTTGTTCTCAACCATAAGGTCGAGGATGGTGTTTCTGAGGACTTCAATCGCACTTACAAGTTTCAAAACATTGGGGTCTCCGGAAGCCTGTAACATGGCAAGATCGAAGCGCAATACTTCACCATTCTCAAAGATTTCATCCACATCCTTAAATTCACCCGACATCTGCAAATTGAGAGCGCTGGTAAATGTTTCCCGCTCAGACACAAGCAGATTTTGGATGGCAATCAAGATGAAGTCACGGTATTCCATGGTCGTGGGTGTTTTTTAAAAAAATTTTCAATCTGCCAATCTACAAAATTATCTCTTCTTACATCCGCTCCGGCATTTCGATTCCCAGAATCTGTCCGCAGGCGCGGATAACTTCTCCGGTGTGGCCGGAAAGCGCAACCCGGAATTGGACCAGGTCGGGGTCGCCCGCCTGAAAAATACTTTCATGGGCAAAAAAACTGTTGTATATACGGCTGGTTTCGTACATATATCCGGCAACGAGAGCAGGACTGCAGGCTGCAGCTGCTTCTTCTATCATTCCCGGAAAGCCGATGAGATGCTTTACAAGATCACGCTCAGATTTCTGCAAGGCGGAAGGCCTGTGGGTAAACCGCTTCCCGATTCCGGTCTGTCCGGCTTTTCGTTCGATGGCCGAAATACGGGCATGGGTATATTGTATGGCGGTAGCGGTATTGCCGTTCAGCTCTATGGATTCTTCTGGATTGAAGAGCATCCTTTTTTTAGGGTCAACTTTCAGCAAAAAGTATTTGATGGCTCCAATGCCAAGAACCTCATACAATTTTTGCAGTTCATCGGGCTGAAATTCAGCAATTTTACCCAGCTCCTGCGTGCGTGATTTTGCAGTTTCCACCATCTCGTCCATCAGTTCGTCGGCATCCACTACGGTGCCTTCCCGGCTTTTCATTTTGCCGCTTGGCAAATCTACCATGCCATAGCTGAGGTGGTGCAGGCCGTAGGCATAAGGACGGCCCATTTTCCTGAGGATGTGAAACAATACTGCAAAATGATAATCCTGCTCATTGCCCACCACATAAATGGACCGGCTCATGACAAAGTCTTTGAACTTGAGGTCGGCCGTGCCCATGTCCTGGGTGATGTAAACGGAGGTGCCGTCAGAGCGCAAAACGAGCTTATGGTCCAGCCCCTCTTCGCTCAGGTCGATCCAAACCGAACCATCCGGCTTCTTATAAAATACGCCTTTGCCAAGGCCCTCTTCTACCATGTCTTTGCCCAGCAGGTAGGTTTCAGATTCGTAATAAAAAGTGTCGAATGAAACCCCCATCCGTTGGTAGGAGGCATGAAATCCATCGTACACCCAGCCATTCATTTTTTTCCAAAGTTCTTTTACTTCGGGTTTACCGGCCTCCCAATCAAGTAGCATCTGCCTGGCTTTCAGCGCAATGGCTGCGGTGTTTTTGGCTTCTTCCTCCGGCTTGCCTGCGGCTATACCGGCTGCAGTTTCTTCCTTCAGAATTTTGTCGTAGGCCACATAGTATTTTCCCACAAGGTGGTCGCCTTTTAATCCCGAAGATTCTGGGGTTTCGCCATTGCCTTGCTGCAAGTAGGCCACCATAGACTTGCAGATGTGTATGCCACGGTCGTTGACAAGGTTGGCTTTGATTACCTCATAGCCGGAAAATTTCAACAATTCGGAAAGCGAAGCACCCAGAAAATTATTTCGCAAATGGCCCAGATGCAGGGGTTTATTGGTATTGGGAGAGGAAAATTCGACCATCACCTTTTCGCCTTTGGAAGGGAATCCCCCTACCCTTCCCAATTGGGTAAAATTCCAGAATTCGTCCAGCCATGC
>JBIKMV010000220.1:0-4548 GCA_044359055.1 Catalimonadaceae bacterium | reverse complement strand
CCCGGATTTCGATGCAGTGGTTCCTGAAAATGAGTGAACTGGCCAAGCCTGCCCTCGAAGTTGTAGAAAAAGATGAGGTAAAACTGCATCCCGCAAAATTCAAAAGCATGTACCGCAGCTGGATGGAAAATGTACACGATTGGTGTATCAGCCGGCAGCTTTGGTGGGGGCAGCAGATTCCGGCCTTTTACCTGAAAGATGGCCGCATCATTGTGGCGCCCACCAAGCGGGAAGCCATGAAAATTGCCCAGCACAAATATCAGCTCTTTGCCCTCTCCGAACCCGACCTGAGCCAAGACCCTGATGTTCTGGATACCTGGTTTTCCAGCTGGCTTTGGCCCATTTCGGTATTTGATGGTTTTAAAAATCCCGACAACGAAGACATCCGCTACTACTACCCTACCAACGACCTGGTAACGGCACCTGAAATTCTCTTTTTCTGGGTGGCGAGAATGATAATGGCCGGTCTGGAGTACAGAAAAGAAGTCCCTTTCAGGAATGTCTATCTCACCGGTATTGTGCGTGACAAGCAGGGCCGCAAAATGAGTAAATCGCTGGGCAACAGCCCCGACCCTTTGGATCTGATGGCCAAATATTCGGCAGACGGGGTTCGGATCGGCATGCTGCTGAGCTCGCCTGCAGGAAACGACTTACTTTTTGATGAAAAGCTTTGTGAGCAAGGAAGGAATTTCACCAACAAACTCTGGAATGCCTTCAGACTGATTAAGGGCTGGGAAATTCAGGCCGGGCAAAAAAAGAGCGAACTCGACACGCTGGCACTCAATTGGATGCAAAGCCGAATGAATCAGGCCCTGGCAGAAAGCAATGAACTTTTTGCCAGGTTCCGGATATCAGATGCCCTCCATGTTTTATACAAGCTGGTCTGGGACGATTTCTGCTCATTCTTCCTGGAAATGATAAAGCCTGCCTACGGGCAACCCATACAGGCAATAGTACTTGAAGAAACGCTGGGCTTGTTTGATCGGTTGCTCCGTTTTGCCCATCCGTTTATGCCCTTTGTTACAGAAGAAATCTGGCAGCAGATGAGGCAGAGAAAACCGGGTGATTCCATTTGCATCGCCTCCTACCCTTCTGTGAATCAGACAGATGAAATCCTTCTTGAACAGGTAGCCGTAGTGGTGGATGAAATGCTGATACCGATTAGAAACCACCGCAACAACAATCAGATTTCGCCCAAAACCACCCTGGAAGGCCTCTCTGTATCTTCCGGAAATGATTGGGTAAAAGCCTACCTGCCCATGGTACAAAAACTCGGCAATGTGGGCTCCGTTTCTTTTTCCGCAAATCCGGAAGGATTGGTCTTTGCAGGAAAAAGACTGGAATGGTCGCTGCCAAGGGAAGAAAAAGAAATCAGTGAAGACGAAAAAGCCAAATTGAGGGAGGAACTGGAATACACACTCGGTTTTCTGGCGCAGGTAGAGGCCAAGCTGGGCAATGAACGATTTGTAGCCAATGCCAAACCGGAACTGGTGGAAAAAGAAAGGCTTAAAAAAGCCGATGCCGAAGCGAAGATTGCTGCCCTTGAAAAACTGCTGCCATAATATTCAGGTAGCTTCGACAGACCTGTATCCATGACCGGGGCATCACAGAATATTGAAAATAAGACAGATAGGTTTTATTTTCCGGATCTGGACGGACTCAGATTTTTTGCATTTCTGCTGGTGTTTTTACACCATTTTCCCGAAATGAAACACATTCCCTTCTTGTCGGCCATACAAAGGATTGGATGGATGGGTGTGGATTTGTTTTTCGTTTTGTCTGCCTATTTGTTTACAAAACTGCTTCTGGCAGAATTCCGGAAAACCAATTCCATCGACTTCAGAAAATTCTACTTAAGGAGAATATTTCGGATATGGCCGGTATACTTTTTTGCCATTATCGTCAGTTTCACCGAGCATATTTTTTCAAGGGGCTTTGATTCCGAACTGTTAATCCGGGTAATCGGACAGTTTACTTTTACCTACAATTTAATGGCGGCTTTTCTTCCTTCATACGGAATGCCCTATTCTCATCACCTTTGGAGTATTGCCTATGAAATGCAGTATTATTTTCTCGTGCCCCTGATCATTTTGATTCTGGTTCGGGCGAAAGCAGGTACAGGCAAAATCCTGTTTGGATTCGCTTTTGTTTTATTTAACGGAATAAGGATTGCGATGATTGCCTCAGAAACCCCGACCCCTGCCATTTGGGTATTGCCGGTCAGCCATTTTGAATCCATTCTCCTGGGAATGGTCATGGGATTCGGTGGTCTGGATTTTCTGCTTACATTTCTCAAACCGATCCATATTTTTCTGCTGGGTATCGCTTTGTTTTTCTCCCTGCATCTTCTTCCTGATTTAAGCCATAATGCCTGGCCAATAATCATCAGCTATTCCGCTGCCGGCTTGTCCACTTCTTTTATCCTGCTTGCCACTTTAAACAGCCCTGAACTTCAGCATTTCTTTTCATTAAAAATCTGGGTGTTTCCGGGAAAAAGGTCTTATGGATTGTATCTATTCCATATTTTTGGAATAATTCTGGTTTCTTACTGCCTTAGAAAATCAGCCCTTTCCGGAGAAGGTTTACTCTCATTTGTTTTATCTTTCAGCTTCACTTTTCTGGTCGCAGTTCTTTCCTACAGATTTCTTGAAACTCCTTTTTTGAAACTGAAAAAGAAATTTGAGGTCATATCCTCCAGACCGGTGTAATCAGATTTCAGCTGACCGGCGAGGATGGGTTTAACCGGACAATCAACCTTTTGAGAAAAGCAGGTCATCGGAAATATTATCCCGAAACATACTGTCAATCAACTGATTAAATAAGGCTCTGTCTTTGGTCAGGTCGATGGTCTGTCGGGTTCTGAAAAATACAACCTGACTGAACCGATCGATAAACAAACCAAAAAATTCATCTGCCGTACAGTTTGCCACCAAACTCAAATGGTGGGGTTCAAACTCGATGTACATGTAGTGGCAGGCCTCCAAACTTTTGGGCATGCCCTGCAAAGCGAAATATTCCGAGCCCTCTATATCCATAATGATCATCCGGGCAGAGGGCAAGTGGTGTTTTTCCAAAAAATCATCCAGGGGAACCACATCCACCTCGGTCACATCGGGATTGTCGTAAGTGAAGGCATAATCGGCCACTTTGGGCATGATTTTGCTTCCACCGCTGTTCACTTTGTTTTGAAGGAACTTTAATTTACCGTACCGGTCTCCCACAGCAAAGTTGAAGACTTGCTGATTGCTTATCTTATTGAGGAAAAGATTGTAATTCAGATAAGAAAAAGTTTGGGGATTGGCTTCAAAACCAATGACTTCCTTTACCCGTCCTGCCAAGGGTATCAGCAAGGTGCCTACATGGGTTCCGATTATGCAGACCACATCGTCCTTGCTGAGCAGGCCAGACAGATATTGAATTTCATCCCAGTCCCACCGGCCCTGAAAACCAAGCTTTCTGCCAATGGTAAAATCTTCTACAGGAATGGTAATCAGGCCATTTTCAGTTTTATAGGTTACAGAAACCGCATATTTTCCTAGAATGAGCGACCTAAAACGGGAGAAAATTTTTAAGGCAAATAGTTTTATTTTTTGCAGCATTGTAAAGAATTACATTCTTATCGGGCCAGGGTTTTCAAAAGCGCAAGGAAGCCAAAAATCAGGTTTTGAGATTTTACAGAACCAGGTTTCAATTGGAATCGAAGCAGCTGCAAGAAGGAGAAAATAGGAACATTCTGCAAAGCCGGGAGAAATAAAAAAGCCCATCAAATCCCGGGACAACTCCACAAGCCCTATTTTCAAATCTTCCTTGGTATGCAACTAAAAATTGGGTCACAAGAAATTTCTTGGGAGAGTTGAGGTCCGGACACAAAAGGAATTTGAATTTCCGGCACCTGCGATGGCTTTGGAAACCAGAATCCGGGGCCAAAGGGCAGGTTGCAAAGCACTTAAAAAGGGTTCACAAGAAATTTCCGGGGAGAGGTGTGTTCCGAAAACAAAAGCCATTTGTATTTCCGGCACCAGAGGTGCCTGATGTGAATAGTAAGAAAAGAAGGAGAGGCCAAAGCTCCATAGGAGCGTCATGTTATCGTTTCAAACAAATATTTCACTTTGAAATCAATTTCACAGGCTTGTAGAAATCCCTGATATTCAGACCGAAAGGATTTTTTTTTTAATGCTGTGTCTCCCGGTTTTGAAGGTAAGCAATCCATTTGGGAACCCGCCCGCGATGGATACTTTGACTTCCTTTTACAGCAAAAATCAAATGGACATAGAATTGAGAATGGTATTGGCCACCTTGGGGAAAAATATTTCGCTCCTATGGAGCTTGGTATCCTGTTTGTCGGGGGCTATTGACATTTTACCCCGCCAGGGCAAAAGTTTTGCAAAGAGAAAACAGCTCGCAAAAACCTGAATGTCATTATTTTGACATTAAAAGTGCAACCCGATTGGTTAACGATCAGGCTGGTTAGAATCTTCTCCCCGGTTTTTTCCTCTGACCCCAGAACTTTTTATTTCACTTTTGATGGTTTGGTGTCGGGTGTTTATA
>JBIKMV010000219.1:0-4559 GCA_044359055.1 Catalimonadaceae bacterium | reverse complement strand
ATGTTTCTAAATATGGAAACAATGTTTTTCGTGATTTTCTTGGGTGTCGGTGTTTTAAGCTGACGCATAACCACTCAGTATCCACCCCACTCCCCCTATTTCCCTTATCGCCGGGGTCCAGGTGGTCCAGGGGACTTTGGATCTGATCGCCTCCCTTGCTGGTGATCCCGAATACTGCGGGAAAATGGGCGGGTAGATCTCCGTCGTCTTTACCGAAGCATATCCCGCCAATCCCTGCATATTCCTCCGCTCCGGCAGCTGCGTGGCCAATGCCTGGCTTGGCGTATGTACTGTGGCATAGGGGTTTGCCCCGGATTTTTTGTCCAAGCACCCATATTCCAGCCAATAGCGGGGTTTATGTGATTTCGGGCTCTCCACGAGGGTTTCTTTCATTTGGGCTGCCAATATTGTGCAATGGTCTGTATTTGATTTCCTGCCGGGGCAAAATTTAGAAATCCAAAGCCCTGGTGCCGAAGACGAAAGCCCAAATTCAAATCTCCGGCGCCATGCCCGGTATTTGGCCCATGGCGGTCAGAGCTATTTGCGGGTCGCCCAATTCAGGTGTTTACAACTTTTGGGCTTCGAAACCGAAACTTTGAACTTTCGATCAGAAACCGGAAACCATTCCGCTTGAACTTTCAACTTTTCCCCATTCTTTTGGGCTCCAAAACGAAATCTGCACACAGGACGCACAGCACATGATAGAGGCCTTTATAGCACAGAGCAAAAATACCCATACCTCTCAGAATATGGGCATGCTCACCGATTGGGAGAGAAATGGCAATCAGTTTATTTTCAGAGACATCAATGCCTCTATGTCCGTCATCGTGGTGAGCCCGGAGATTGTCCGGATCCGCTATGCCCCGCACCATGTGTTTCTGCCCGATTTCAGCTACGCCATTCAGCCATTCGACTTTGAAGCGGTAGAACCTGCATTTTCGGAAGACGAAGATAAGTTTATCATTACCACACCTGCTCTGCGGCTGGAAATCACCAAAGACGGAGCCAAAACGCATTTCTACGATGCAGGAGGTCTGCTCACCTGCGAAGATGCCGATGGCGAATCCTGGGAAGAGAACCATGAATTCGGCGGCTACCTGGTGCGCTGTTCAAAAAAAATTCAGGAGGGCGAAAATTTCTATGGCCTGGGCGACAAAGCCTCCGACCTGAATCTCCGCGGCAAGGTGTTTCAGAACTGGAGTGTGGATGCCTACGCATACGAACGCAATACCGATCCGCTTTACCGCAACATCCCATTTTACATAGGCCTTTGCAAGGGCAATGCCTATGGCATTTTTTTCGACAATACCTTCCGTACTGTTTTTGATTTTGGTGCTGCCTCTCCATCCCAGCTGCAGTTTTCGGCCGACGGCGGCGAGCTGAACTATTACTACATCCACGGTCCGCACATGATGGATGTAATCAAGCGCTACTCACACCTGACCGGCACCCACAAAATGCCTCCGATGTGGGCTTTGGGCTACCATCAGTGCCGCTGGAGCTATTACCCCGAAGAAAAAGTGAGAGAACTGGCCCGCAGTTTCCGCGAACATAAAATCCCCTGTGATTCCATATATCTGGACATCGACTACATGGATGGCTACCGCTGCTTTACCTGGAACAAGGAGTATTTTCCTGACCCCAAAAAGATGATTGCCGACTTGGAGAAAGACGGTTTCAAAACCATGGTGATCATTGACCCGGGTATAAAAATCGATGCCAATTACCCGATTTTTAAAGAAGGAAAGGCCAAAAATTACTTCTGCCGGCGCAGCGACGATTACTTTATGGAAGGGCCGGTGTGGCCGGGCCGCTGCCAGTTTCCCGATTTTACCAATCCCGAGGTGCGGGACTGGTGGGGCGACCTTCACCACCACCTCACCGATGTGGGCATCCATGGCGTATGGTGCGATATGAACGAGCCCTCGGTTTTTGGTTCGGGCACTTTTCCTCTGGATGTAAGGCACAATTTCGACGGCTACAGAGGCTCGCACCGCAAGGCCCACAATGTGTATGGCATGCAAATGTCGAGGGCGGCATACGAGGGTATGCGCAAGCTGCTGAAAAACAAGCGCCCCTTTACCATTACCCGCTCTACCTATTCGGGCGGGCAGCGCTATGCCGCCGCCTGGACGGGTGACAATATCGCCACCTGGGACCACCTGCACCTGGCTTCCATCATTTGCCAGCGCATGAGCATGAGCGGCTTTTCTTTTGTCGGTTCCGACATCGGGGGCTTTACCCAGGAGCCTGACGGCGAGCTGTTTACCCGATGGATTCAATTGGGCGTATTCTCGCCCTTCATGCGGGCGCACTCCACGGGCGATACCCGTGAGCGTGAGCCCTGGTCTTTCGGCGAGCCCTATACCAGCATCAACAGAAAATATATTGAACTCAGATACAGACTTTTGCCCTACATCTATTCGGCTTTCTGGGAAAACCACAAATACGGCTTCCCTATCCTGCGGCCCATTGTAATGGTGGAGCAGGAGCAATTCAACAACTGGTTCCGGCAGGATGAATTTACATTTGGAGATAAAATTCTGATTTGCCCCATCCTGGAAGCGGGCACAACGGGCCGATGGTTGTATTTGCCAAGAGGAAACTGGTACTATTACTGGAATAATAAAGTATACGAGGGCGGAAATGAAGATTTTTGGCTGGATGTTACCCTGGAAACCATGCCACTTTTCATCAGGGCAGGTTCGGTGATTCCGGAATATCCTGTGATGCAGCACACCGGCGAGCGGGAGTCAGACCATCTCAACCTGAGCATTTATTATGCTGATTATCTGGTGAATAGCTTTATATACGAAGACCATGGCGATACCTTTGCCTACGAGCAGGACATCTACACAGAGAAAAAATTTGTGGTTACGGGCGATGATACATCCATGACGGTGGAGCAAAGCTGGCAGGGTAAATTTACGCCCAGTTATGATACCTATCACATCAGGGTGATCGGACTGCCCTTCAGGCCGAAGACGGTTTTGCATGACGGCAAGCGACACAAAGATTTTTCCTTTACGGAAGATGGTGTGCTGGAGATGGTGATTTTCAAGAGTTTCAAAAAGTTGGAGATGCACAATTGAGCTACGGAAGCGAAATAATTTCTCCCTTCTTTTCAGTGAAACCGCTCATTTTGTTTTAATTTACCCCCTGCAAATCCGCTACACATTGGAAAAAAGTCCCCTTCGCATCGCCATCCTTTCCATGTACAACAACATTCCCAACCAGGGAATGCGCTCGATAAAAGCAATTCTGGACAGAGAAAGTGGCAGGTTTCATCAAGTGAAATTCGAGTACAAAACTTTTGAAACCAGATACCTGAACGAGCATCCTGAGATTGAAGATTTTGATGTATTTATATCTACCGGCGGCCCGGGCGATCCATTTGATGGGCAGGGTCTTGCATGGGAAGAAAATCACTTCAGAATGTTGGATGCGATACAGGAAAACAACAATCGGGAAGACCGGCCCAAAAAGTTCATCTTTTCTATCTGTCATTCTTTTCAGCTGATGTGCCGGTATTTCAATATCGCCACGGTTAACCGGAGGAGGAAAACTTCATTTGGGGTGTTTCCCTGCCATTTCACCCCGGAAGGAGCAGCCGACCCTGTTTTTGAAGGCCTTGGGGATCCCTTTTACATTGTTGACAGCCGTGAGTGGCAGTGCGTAGAACCCCAACATGATAGAATTAAGGAATTGGGAATCAAGATATTGTCCCTTGAAAAATTCCGGCCGCATGTAGAACTTGAGCAAGCCCTGATGTCTATCCGAATATCGCCATACTGGGTAGGCACCCAATATCATCCCGAAGCCGACCCGGCCGGTATGCGGGTATATTTTGCAGAAGAAGACCGCCGCAATGCTGCCATTGCCCAGCATGGTTCGGAGAAGTTTTTCAATATGCTCGACCATCTGGAAGATCCTGACCACATCTGGCTTACCAATCACTCCATATTGCCCAACTTCTTAAAAGCAGCAGTGGAAGAGTTGTGTCTGGAGAAGGTAAGGGCCTGATTTTGGTTTATTATCGGTCTGTTTTCATTTTCTTTCGGATAGATGCGCCAATTCCCCTAATTTTGCGGCCCGAAAATTGTCAATAGACTGAATTACAGTCGTTTCAAATCACCATGGATAGAAATCAGGCCACAGGCCTCGTCTTAATATTCGGAATACTCTTTGTGTATTTCACCTTCTTTGCACCGGAGCCTTCCAAGCTGCCCGGCGAACAGAAAAAAGAAAAACAAAAAGCGGCAGCAGAAAAAGTAAAAGCCAAAAACGATACAGCTCAGATTTCGGCGGCCCTGGCCAAACTTGGCATCGCAGATTCCGGAATAAGCCTGGCTTCAAAGCCTGTTTTTCTTGAAAATGAGGATCTTAAGATTGAATTTTCTACCCTTGGAGGAAAAATCACCCGGGTGGAACTGAAGAAATATAAAACCTTCGACAAAAAGCCACTGCTCTTGCTTACTGAGGGGCGATCGGTTCAGAAAGCAGAATTACTGCTTGACAACCAAAAAGTTAACATCGCCAATCTGCCCTTTAAAACCGCA
>JBIKMV010000218.1:0-4596 GCA_044359055.1 Catalimonadaceae bacterium | reverse complement strand
GAAATGATAGGTTTTGGTTTCCGGATCATAAAACTCAGAGGCGGCTGCATCCATGGCAATGCCAACTTGATCGCCCGGCCTGTAACCGGCTTTTTCAATGGCCTGAAGGACCACTTCAATTGCCTCCTCATTCGATTTCAGATTGGGGGCAAATCCTCCTTCGTCGCCCACATTGGTAGAATGTCCGGCTTTTTTCAGTACCGATTTCAGGTTGTGGAAGATTTCTGAACCCCAGCGCATGGCCTCCGTAAATGATTCTGCTCCGATTGGCATAATCATAAATTCCTGAAAATCAATAGAATTATCGGCATGGCTCCCTCCATTCAGAATGTTCATCATCGGAACCGGAAGGGTAAAAGCATTTACGCCGCCCACATAGCGGTAAAGCGGCATTCCTGCTTCCTGGGCTGCCGCTTTGGCTACAGCCAGAGAAACACCCAGAATCGCATTGGCCCCGATTTTTCCTTTGTTTTCGGTGCCGTCGAGTTCGTTCATGTAGGCATCTATACCTTTCTGATCGAATACATCCCAATCTTCGAGGGCATCGGCCAAAACGGTATTGACATTGTCAACCGCCTGAAATACAGACTTTCCCATGTATCGGGAACTGTCTCCATCCCGAAGTTCTGCAGCTTCGTGGGTCCCGGTGGAGGCACCTGATGGTACCGCAGCACGGCCCATAAATCCATTTTCTGTGTAAACATCCACTTCCACGGTAGGGTTACCGCGGGAATCGAAAATCTGACGGCCTACTATTGATCTTATGTAGCTCATTATCAGTAAAAAATAATTGTTTTTCGTGTTAAAAGAGGGGCGAAGATAGGGCCTTTTTTGCGTTTGCGCAGCCTCAGGCAGGCGTACAGGTACAAATTTTACAAGGCTGAAACGGCATAGGAATCAATAGCTGAAATATTGATATACACTTTTTGAACCCTGTCTGTTTACTCCCTCCAGTATAATTTTTCCTCTTGCGCCGGCAAGGTTATCCTCCACATCCTGAGGTACTTCACACTTCTTTCCGTTCACCGAAACGATGATGAAGCCTTCCTCAAATCCCAGCTGGGCCAGAATGCCTCTGCCGGTAACCTTCACAATCCGAACACCGCTTTCTATCCTGAAACGGTCTTTTTCTACTTTAGAAACGGCTTCCAAATCCGCCCCCAGTTTGCCGGAATTGAAAATCTCCCGCTTTATCTTTTCGGTTGTTCCTTCCCGGTTGGTGAGCAGACACAGGGCTTCCCGTATCTGATTGTCTCTTTTATAGGTAATTTTTACCCTCGAACCAGGGTCCTGGTAGGCGATTTCTTCATCAAAATTGGCCTTGCTCTCGATCGGCACATCATTCACCTTCAAAATAACATCTCCGCGTTCCAATCCGGCTTTTTCGGCTGCGCCGCCTACTTCAATGGAATTGATCAGTACCCCGTTCAGGCTGTTGATTTTATATTTCTCCGCCAACTCCGAATTCAGGTCTACCACATCTGCACCCACAAAAGCTTTCTGCACATCCCCGAATTTGATAAGGTCGTTCACAATTTTGGCTACAATATCGGAAGGCACTGCAAAGCCATATCCACTGTAAGACCCTGTTTTGGAGTAAATGGCAGTATTGATTCCGATCAGCTCTCCCTTTACATTGACCAGCGCCCCACCCGAGTTGCCCGGATTGATGGCTGCATCGGTCTGAATGAATGCTTCAATGGGAAATGCTGAATTAACGATATTCAGGTTTCTCCCCTTGGCCGAAACAATACCGGCCGTTACGGTGGAGGTAAGGTTAAACGGATTGCCCACTGCCAAAACCCACTCCCCGACTTTCACTTTTTTACTGTCCGCTATTTTAATAAACGGCAGTTTTTTTCCTTCTATTTTGATGACGGCTATGTCGGAATTGGGATCTGTGCCGATGAGTCTGGCCTTATAAGTGGTCTTGTTGTGAATGACCTCAATGGTTTCGGCATTGTCTATCACATGGTTGTTGGTCACAATGTAGCCATCCTCCGAAAAAATAACGCCCGAACCGGAACCTGTCTGCCGTCCCGGTGTGCTGAAAAACCAGTCAAACATATTTTGCTGCTGCGGACCCGAAACCGTTTTGATGAAGACCACACAGGGCGTAGAAACGGTGGATGCGACTACAAAATCGGTCCTGACTGCGGGCAATCCGGTGCCCGGCCCCTCAGAAGCGGTATAAACATCCTGCGGTAAATCGCTGAAATACCGGCCTGTAGAAGATAAATTCTTTTCTTCCCAGGCTGGCTGAAAAACAAATCTGTGATACGAATAAGCCCCGGCAAAACCTGCCAGAAGGGCCAAAACCAAAACTTTCATGCTCTTAATCATATTCCTTAATTGAAAAAACTCAGTTTTTTTTAATTTCTTTTTTTGGTGATTGGATTCCGAATTTTTTAAAACCTTCCTTTATTGCGGTCTTGTTTTTTTCGAAAACAAGATCAGACCTATTTTTTACTACTCACCATGAATTACAAATTTGCTCAGCTTCAAAAATTTTACCAAACCCAATGGCCTGACATTTCGGAAGAAAAATTCAGGCTTATGGCAGAATCTCATATTTTCAGAACCTGCAAAAAGGGCGAGCTGATGCTCGAACCCGGAGAGGTTTGCGACTGGATAGGCATCATAACGAATGGGGTGATGCGATATTTCATCAAGGCCGATAACAAGGAACATGTGGTTCAAATTTACCTTTCAGGGCAGGCCATTTCCGATTACAGCAGTTACTTTTATGAAAAACCCAGCCGGATTTACATTGATGCCATCCGGGACAGCGAACTTTTCCTGATAAAAAAGGAGTCTATGATGAAGTTTGTCCATGAGATACCCGGTTATCTGGAAATCATATTCAATTACCTGAGCAAAAACTACATTCAGAATCTGGACCGGACTACATCCCTTCTGCTGGACAGTGCCGAGACCCGCTACCTGAAACTTTTGGAGAATCAGCCTGAAATTCTGCAGCAGATACCCCTGTACATGGTGGCTTCATTTCTTGGCATCACTCCGGAGGCACTCAGCCGCATAAGGCATAAAATCACATTTTCGGGTAGCTGATTTCAGACACCAGAAAGGAATTTTTGTGTTTTTTTGACTCAGAGAAAAAACACCATTTCAACTTTGCTGCCCTGATTTTCGAATCGAAGGACATCGCAGAGGTGTTTCATAAGGAAGATGCCTCTTCCGTCCGGTTTCAGGATATTCTCCCCGCTCGTGGGGTCCGGAAGGGTGCTGTAGTCGAATCCTTTGCCCTCGTCCTCTATCACAAAGGTGATTTCGTGAGGGTCTGATTTGCAGGTAAGTTTCACCAGTTTTTCCTTATCGCTCCGGTTGCCGTGCTGGATGGCATTGTTTACCGCCTCGGTAATGGCCACAAGGATATTGCCGTACAAATCATCAGAGATGTTGTACTCATCGCGGCTGTTGTCGATGAAACTTTCGACAATCTTTATGTTGTCCAGAATGGAAGGAAATTCAATGGTTACCGGATTCATAGTCCGCTGTTTTGAATGGATTCAA
Organism: Catalimonadaceae bacterium; assembly: GCA_044359055.1. Lineage (GTDB taxonomy): Bacteria > Bacteroidota > Bacteroidia > Cytophagales > Flexibacteraceae > CAMDMI01. The sequence goes on along the minus strand of JBIKMV010000218.1, from coordinate 1,062 downwards.
AATATTTATCAAAAACATCCTGGTACATTTCAGAAAGTTTGGGCGTTCCCTGCTGAAGCTGCTCTTTTTGCGAGCGGTTCTTTTGCAGCAAATCCCGTATTTCGGCCGGCAATGTAGTTCTTTCCTTTGAATCGGGTTTTTCGGCCTCCCTTTTTTGATCCAATTCCCGTTCCATAAGGGCTTTTTCGCTCTCCAGAAGGCGGCTCAGAATCTGTTGTTGCCGCATGATGGTTTCCGGAGTAAATTTTTTATTCAGCAGTTCTCTTTCAGTTTTTTCCATCATTTGCTTTACATCGGCCAATCCGCCCGACTTCTCTTTTCCTTTTTGCAGCGATTTTTCCAGTTCACCCAGCGCCCTTCGGAGAGCGGCCTGTTTCTGGGCAATCTGAGACAGTTCTTTGCTCATCTGCTGGCCCGGTTTTTTGCCGTTTTTCAATTGGGCTATCTGTTCATTCAGTTGTTTTTGCATTTGGCTCATTCCTCCTGGCTTTGGCTTTCCCTTTCCTGGTTTTTTGCAGGATTTCCCACCCTTGGATTGCTGTTGCTGTTGTTGCATCTGCTTCAGGGCGTCTTTCAGCATTACAGTCAGATTGTTGATATTGGTCATGGCTTGCTGTCCCTTGCCGGAAGAAATATCGGGCCGGCGGGCTTTTACAAATTTCACAGCATCCTCAATGGCCGCATCCATGGCAAACAATTCCTTCATCACAAAACTCTGTATCTGCGGGGCCCTTTTGGCCAGGGCTTTCAGACTGTCTTTTATGATTTCTGCATCTTCGCTGATTTTTATTTGTTTCTGCGTGAGGTTCAGATATTTGGGATCCAGCTGGTTTACCTTTGATATTTCCTTGTACACTTCCTCCTGATCAAAAGACAGGGTCAGGAGATTTTCGATGATGTAGCGCAGGTCACCTATTTCGTCTTCCTGATTGCCACCTCCCTGCATTTCCATCAGACTTTCCTCCATTTTCTTTGCCATCTTCTTCATTTTCCCGGCTGCGCTTTTTTGCTGATTTCCAGCTTTCTGCATCTTGCCCTGCTGCATTTTTTGTCCGCTTTCCT
>JBIKMV010000217.1:0-4622 GCA_044359055.1 Catalimonadaceae bacterium | reverse complement strand
GATTCATCTTTTGTTTCTGTTGATACCAATGCCGGAGGTGGTGTTCATCCTGTTGATTATACTATCATGGATCTGGACCTTACCGTAGATGCCTTCAACCATGCCCATGTTTTTGCAACTGTTTGTGTTGCCGGTTTTGGGGATACTCTTCAGGTTACCGGACCGGGATTTTACCGGCCTGCGTATGGCTCATGGAATATCCATTTGACCGTTCCCCCTAACTCAATTGATTCTACAAGGGCAACAGTAGTAAATCAAAACTTTTCCCTTACGGGTTGTTGGGGAGATTGTGATACCGAGGAAAATTTTCAGGAATTCAATCGTCCGCATATCAGCAGGTCAGAAAATGGCAATGTAATTGTCATGGTCTGGTATGATACTGATACCGCTGCCCATCCTCAGACGAGGGAAGAAACCAATTCCGAACCGGATATGTGGATTCGAGCCATTCGCACAACCAGTCCCGGAGTGTATAGTGTAACCTCTCAATCCAGAAACCTCACCAAAGGGTCTGATTACGATGCTCAGGCTATTTTGGGAAGCGTTGCCCCGAGAATGCTCAATACGCCCACAGGACATACTATTGCTTCTACTATTGCGCTTCTTTCTGACTTCCCCGGTACTACTGCCGCATATGGAATCACCCATTTGTATGTTGGCAATGCCAATGTTTCCAGTTCTGTAGATTCCTTCCCACTTCCCTACAATCAGAGTGGAAAAGGCAATTTGATTGTACTCGACAACAACAAGCAGTACATCAAAAACACCTTTACCATTTATCCCAATCCGGGAAATGGTATGATCTCTGCAAAATTTGCTCTTGATAAATCGGGTTCTGCACAGATCAGAGTTTTCAATCACATGGGTCAATTGGTAGAATCTTCTACCCGTAACCTATCTGCCGGAAACCTGAATATGGCAATGGATTTAAGACACCTTAAGACAGGAATTTACTTCCTCAATATTCAGCAAGGGAAAAATTCTATGACCGAGCGATTTGTTATCCAATAATTCAAACCGGTAAAACTTCAGAAAGCCCGCCCGAACCGGCGGGCTTTTTTTATGCCCTGATTTTATTTTTTGGAGAAGCGATTGCTTTAAAAAAATCTAGTTTTGCGCACTTTTTCTGACTTTCGAAATCATGCCGGTAACATTTCGCCTTCTTTGCAAGGCTCTCCTTTTTATTGCACTGGGCTCATGTGCATCTAAAAAAGCATTTTTTGCCCTTCCTCCCACAGCTGCCTATCAGAAAAGTGTAGACAGGGTAAAGGAAGTTTCCATATTAAATATTCCCATTGAAATCCCTTTGGGAGAGATTGAGAAAAAGATAAATGAGCAGTTGGGTAATGTCCTGTTTGAGGACAATTCTCTGGATAACAACGGCGGCGATAATCTGATTCTGAAGGTCAGCAAGAGGCAGCCCCTGCTCATTGAGGCCAAAGGCGGCAACCTGTTTAACATAAAACTTCCCGTAAGTATTTATGCCAAAGCGGGTTATAAAATAGAAAAATTCGGAGTCGCAGTTTCAAAATATGAGGATACAGAATTCGATATAGACCTGAATTTTCTGACCCGGCTCAGTATAAATTCCAACTGGTCCGTCAATACTGCAACAACCCCGAATGGCTATAAATGGGTAAGTGAACCCAAGGTGAAAATCGGGTTTTTCGAAATTCCCATTACCAGTATCATAGAAAAAATAATGGACAGGGAGCTGCCCAATGTGGTGAAAACGGTGGATACCGAAGTGGGAAAAATCAACCTGAAGCCCCATGTGGAAACGGCCTGGAAAGCTGTGCAGGAGCCTTTTTTAATCAATGAGGCCTATCAGGCATGGTTGAAGGTTACCCCAAAAGAGGTGATGATGACGCCCCTGGCATCCAAAGGCAGAAATGTTAGGGTATCGGTCGGAATGAGTGCGGTAACCGAAACCATTCTGGGCAATAAACCCTCCGGAGCCGTAATGGCACAGGTCCCGGCTCTGATTCTGAAAGACAAGCTCGATGAAAAATTTGAGGTGGGCATGATTACCGAAATTCCCTGGCCGCAGTTGAAAAAAATAGCCATGGAACAAACCGGGGGCAAAACCTATGAGTTCAGTGAAGGAAAAAAGAAAATTACGGTTGAAGATATCGATGTATATGGTCAGGGAGAAGACATCATAGTAGCCGCTCTCTTGTCGGGTGCGCTCAACGGGAAGGTTTATCTGAAAGGAAAGCCCTATTACGATCCGGCTTCTTCTTCAATCAAAATAAAGGATTTGGACTATGAACTCGACACAAAAAACAAACTATTCAAAGCTGCAGACTGGCTGGCTCACGGAAAATTCCTCAAAATGATGGAGCCATATTTCTCAGTATCAGTGGCTTCTCAGCTTGAGGAAGGCAAAAAAATGATTCAGGAAAACCTGGCAGGCAATAAGCTGAACAAGAACATCAATCTTAGTGGTAAACTCAATGAGCTTTCCCCTCAGAATATGTATGTGACGCCCACCGGGATACAAGCCGTTATCAGTGCCAAGGGAAAACTGGAGGTGTTGGTAGCAGGATTTTAATTAAAGGAGCACCTGCTGATCTACCGGATTCTCTTGCCTGAGATGGCTGTAAAAAGTCAAATCTTTTCCATTCCTGAAATCAAATGCCTCTACTCCTTTTCCTCTGAATCTGCTGGGAAGAAGCGCATTTCGGGAATAGGAGCTTGATTTTTTGCCGCTTTGACCCCTTAAAACGAAGTCCTGACCCGGAAGCCGAATTAAATTTCTACCACCATTTCTTTGAAAGCCGAGTGGGTTTGGATATTGGCTTTCAGTTGATTGAGTAGGGAATACAAACCAAAATAAGTCCGATTTATGTACAAGCCGTCTTTGCTGCCCCTTGCCACCTTCGATTCTTTCAGTTCTTTCATTTGTCCGAGGTTCTCAGCAAAACGGTATATCTCATCAAAGTATTCGTCGTTTCCAAAATCAAATGTTTCTGTCCGGAAGGGGGTTCCCAGTATATCAATCATTTTGGTAAAAAGGGGCGTAAAAAAATCTATTTCCTTCTGACGGTCAGAGGGATATAGAAATTCCAGTGCGTAAAAAAGGCGCCTGGTTTTCTCTGCATCGGCAATATTGGCCGGATTGATCAAAGAAAAATAATGAAAATAGTAGGACTCCGGTATCTCCTTGACACAGCCAAAATCGATGATACCCAGTTTGCCATCCGGCTGCATCAGAAAATTGCCCGGATGCGGATCGGCATGAATCTGCCTCAGCTCATGAATCTGAAATTCATAAAAATCCCAAAGCGCCTGACCGATTCTGTTTTTGACTTCCTGATCCGGTTTGGTTTCCAGAAATTCTTTCAGGTGCAGCCCCGGAAGCCAGTCCATGCTGATGATTCTTTTACTGCTCCATTCGGGATAATATTTGGGAAAAATCAGGCCCGGAATATTGCTGCAGGCCTGTGAAATATCCCTTGAGCGTTTTACTTCCAGTTCGTAATCGGTTTCTTCCAGCAGTTTGCCTTCCACTTCGCCCATATACCGGTTTACGTCGGCTTCGTTGAGGCCCATGAGTTTAACGGCAAAGGGCTTTACGAGCTTTAAATCTGAGCTGATGCTCTCCGCCACACCGGGGTACTGGATTTTTACAGCCAGCCTTTTCCCGCCTTTCCAGGCTTCGTGAACCTGTCCGATAGAGGCGGCATTGCTTGCTTTCAGGTCGAATGTATCAAATATTTCAGACGGACTTTTTCCGAATGATTTTTGAAAAGTCTTGATTACCAGAGGGCCAGATAGGGGAGGGACCGAATACTGGCTCATTTGAAATTTCTCTGAATAAGCACGGGGTAATACGGAGCGGTCCATGCTCATCATTTGCGCAACTTTCAGAGCCGACCCTTTCAGTTTGCTCAGAGATTGATAGATATCTCCGGCATTGTCTTCATGCAGTTCTTCCTTGGGCGTATCTGGATTGACCATTTTTTTTGCATAGTGCTTCAGATAGTTGCCACCGATGCGGGTTCCGGTTTTGAGGAATTCGGTGGCTCTTTGCACTTTGGAAACCGGAATGGTACTTTGTTCCTTCATGAAGAAGTGGGGCGTAATTTAAGTTTGTTGAATAAAAAATAGAAAAGTAAGCTGCTGATTTTCAAAACCTTTACCTGGTTTTGGCTCTTCCCCAAAGAAATTTGGCCAGATCAAAAGCCTTGTCCAGGGTGTTTTCCTTCATCAGATCGAAGCCGAGGTTGACCCCTTTTTCTATGGCAGCATCGGTATCTTCAAAATCCCGGCTTTCGTCTGTCATCCAGAACTGTATGATAAACCAGAACTGAACCATCATAGCCCGCGGATAATAATCGCTGATTTTGGCTCGATCGGCCAACTCTCCGGTCTGAAATCCTTCTGCCACCAGTTTTTCGAAAAATGGCTTTACTTCCTGTTCCAGAGCATTTTTTGCTGCGGAAGCTTTTCCGGGAATGAACCAATTGGCGGAAGAGCGTATAAAAAAGCTCCGCTGTGACCGCATCTCTTCTGTGAGTGCAAAAAAGAAACTGAGTAATTTTTCCCTTATACCAAAATTGGCATAATCTTCGTTCGCTTCCAGTTTCTGCAGCACTCCGGTCAGGGTATCTGCCCAA
>JBIKMV010000216.1:0-4623 GCA_044359055.1 Catalimonadaceae bacterium | reverse complement strand
CGAGAAATGCAACTTTTTGTAAAAGAATGCCAACCCAATGACCCTCCGATAATTGCTGCCACCAATCCCCTCAGCGGATTGGCCCTGCAGAACAACGACACTTTAAGCCTGGAAGGCAAAACGGGCAACTTTTGCTATACGGTAAAACTTACCGACAAACAGATGAATCAGGATGTACGATTCAGGGCTTTTCCTTTTTCTGCCAATACCCCGGCAACCATTGCCAGAGACACATTGGTGCGCATCATTTCCTCAGGAGACTCGGTGAGTGTGCGCATTTGTATTCCGCCTTGTGCATCCACAGAAGGCTTAAGTCCTTGGCGCATTCTGCTGACCGCAACCGATCAGGCATGCGGCAATCCTCAGGCAGACAGTCTGATACTTTTTGTAAAAATTAAAAAACCGGAAACCCTCCCCCCTGCTTTCATTGCAAAGGATTTTCCCGAAGACACCATCCGAATCAACCAAACCGAGCCTTTCCAAATGGGCTTTGAGGGACAGCAAACGGAAAATGCGAATCTGAATATTTCCAGCCTCCTTACCGACAGCCTGGGTCAGAATGTACCGGCACAGGCCAATGGAATTGTTTTGCCCCAAAGTAGCGGTCAGGGAAAAACCGAGGCCACCTTTTCATGGCCCGAGATTTGTTTTCTTCCTGAAAATCAACCCCTTAAACTCACCAGCATTCTACGGTCCACCGTATGCAATGAGACCAAAACCGATACCATCGTACGCTGGATGTTCATACAACCCAAAAGCCTGAGAGTCAACATCCTGAGTTCGGCCAACCCCGATGCCGGACCGGAGGATATCATTCCCCTCAGTATTCCTGAACCGGGTTTGGGACTGGACTTCGAACTGACCGGGAGCGTATCGGAAGACAGGCCCGTGCGCTTGTATGCCACCGGCCCGCTGTTAAATCTCGAAGGCTTTCAGTTTCCCGGCGGAGCGGATTTCAAGCAGGTTTCATCACCCTTCCGGTTTACTACCAATTGCAATACCCCAGCCGGTTTTTACCGAGTTACCTTCCTGAGCGAAAGCCGCTTTTGCGGAAAAAATTTCCGCGATTCGGTCAGCTATGTCATTGATTTCAGGGAAGACAGCGACTCGGTCGGCACCATTCCCAATCTCCTTACCCTGAACGGAGACAGCAAAAACGACTTTCTTTCCATGGAAAAAATATTCCCTGAGGACAACTGCAAACTCAGGTTTAAATTCATCCGGATTGTGAACCGCTGGGGCAAGGAAATATTTTATTCTGAGGACATTGGCTTCCGCTGGGATGCTGCAAATCTGGAAGCCGGCACCTACTATTTGTTACTGGACCTGGAGAATAAAAAATTCAAATCCTGGATTTTTTTACTGAAGTAAATCGGGGCCGAAGCCTTTCCTTTATTTACTTTTGCCCGTATGATCCGGCACAACAAGGCATATCTTTCCAAACTCGAAGATCTGATTTCAGACGGAGGCTACATGGTCAGGTACGAAAGGGGCAATTTCAAATCCGGCTATTGTGTGCTGAAAGACACCAAGCTGGTGTTGGTCAATAATTTTCTGCCCGTAGATGGCCGCGTAAATTGTCTGCTGGAATTGGTCCAACAACTGCCCCTGAACACCGAAAGCATGTCTGAAAAAAACCAAAAACTCATGCATCAGCTCAGGCAACCGGCAAGCGGACAAACTGAAATTGAGTTCAACTCCGAAACGCAGAAAGATTGAAAATCACATTTTTAGGCACCGGAACATCGCAAGGCATCCCCTTGATAGGATGCCCCTGCCCGGTTTGCCAATCGCTGGACTACCGGGATAAAAGGCTGCGTACCTCCTTGCTCATTGAAGACGGCGAAACCACCCTGGTGATAGATGCAGGACCCGATTTCAGGCAGCAGATGCTGCGGGCCAAAGTAAAAAAACTCGATGCCCTGCTGCTTACCCACGAGCACAAAGACCACCTGGCCGGGCTTGACGATGTGAGGGCATTCAATTTTTTACAAAGGAAGCATATGCCCATTTATGGCCTCCCGCGGGTGCTCGACCGGATCAGGGTAGAATATGCCTATGCCTTTGCCGAGAAAAAGTACCCCGGCGTACCCCAACTCGACCTGTTGCCGGTGGACGAAACCGAGCTGCAATTCGGCGACATCTGCATAAAGCCATTTCAGGTTATGCATGCCCGTTTGCCTGTTTTGGGCTTCAGGTTTGGCTCCTTTACCTACATCACCGATGCCAACCACATCGGGCCGGAGGCACGCGAAATCATCCGCGGATCAGAAATTCTGGTTCTCAATGCACTTCAGAAAGAGCCGCACATTTCGCATTTCACCCTCGAAGAAGCCATTCGGGTAGCCCGTGAACTGGAAGTACCCCGCGTATATTTTACCCACATGAGCCACAAATTGGGCCGCCACAGAGATATAGAAAAAGAGCTGCCCGATGGCATTCAACTGGCCTGGGACGGGCTGGAAATTGTAATCAACTAAAGGCCGTATTTGCTTCTGCGGGCCTGCCCCTTTGCACCTGTTTCTCAGAAAAGTGATCAGACCGGAGCTGTAACTTCGGGAAGGCAGGATTTTATCAAAATTAAACCCGGATGGGTCGTAAGGACTTCGTTATGAGAGGTTAACCCCGAATGCGGGGCAGTTCGGGGCAGGCATGAAAAAAATCAGGCATTTTTTTCGAAATTCGCTGCAGCGCTGCGGATACAGAAGATAAGAGGGCTAAGCTTCTGCCCTGTGCCGACTTGTCGGCATTTAAAGCAGTTTAGCTTCGGAATAGATTTTCTGATGACCAAGCCGGTTTGAACCTTAAGAAGCAGGCGTTCGCCTCGGTTCCCAAGACCCGGTTTACTGCCCTTTTTCGCCACCCATACCGCCCTGTCTGCCGAATTTTTTTAAGAATTCACCAAAAAAATATGCAAATACAAATTCCTGATTTTCAGAATTATGTATATATTTTTAAACATTTATATCGTTTTTTTCTCCACTTTTTTTTTGAGATAAAAAATATTATTTTCAATCTTTCCTCATCATTTCCTCCATTTTATCCTTTACTATCATGAAAAATTCCATCGGTATTTTCACCCCCCCCCCCGCATACACACATCTGAAACAAGCTGAGCGGATGTGTCGCACCCTGCTTTTCGGTCTGGCTTTGTTGTTTGGCTTTGTATCTGCCCCGGCTTGGGGCCAGAGTAGGGCTACCGAGCAAGCCGGAAATGCATCCGTAAGTCAATTGACCACCGGCAACTACGGAGCAGATATCATCCACTATACCGATTTTAATAGACCCCACACCTGGATATCACCCGGCCAGGAGCCCGGTTGGATGCTTACCGGGATTCCCGGAGGGACAAAAGTCTTTTTTTCGAAAAGTATTTTGAATGGCTCACCGGAAGACAACCGTTCTTATGCCTTTAACAAAGAAGGGATTGAACTTGAAAAAGGAAAAACCTACCGCATTACAGTGGCCTGCTCGGTAGCCACTCCCTCAAAATCTTATCGAAGCCTGAAACTTGGCCTTGGCCATCTGGAAGAGCCATCCAGAGAAAAGGCAAAAGAAAGAGTTGTGCTCAATTCTGGCCTTCTCAATCAGAGCGGATGGCGATATTTCAGTGCCACATTTGTGTACGGAGAAAATCTGCTCTGCGAAAAGCCCACCCTGGTACTCTGGGCAGATTATGAAAAACCCAACACCGATAATGAGGACCTCATCCATGCATCTATGGAGTCGGCTACGGGCATTTTTGTCAACCACATCAGGCTTGTTGCGGCCGACAAAAAGCCCCGGCTTGCCATTGTAAAACCGGCCATGGGAGCAGAACTCCCCTCCTGCGACATACGGATGGAAGCAACAAATCTCAATCCGGCCTTTCCGTTCGAAAAAGTTGACTTTTACCGCAACGGACAGTGGATAGGCATGGATACGGAAGCCCCCTATCAGCTGGCAAGCCGCGATTGGGAGCCGGGAACCTATTGGATAAGGGCCACAGGGACAGGAGAAAGCGGAGAGATGGAAAGCGATTCGGTGAAGATTTCGGTAAGGGAGGAAAAACCCCTGAACCTGAATCTGCGGGAATACAACCCCGATTGCGCCGGGTATTTCCTTGCCGGCAAGCTTGGGCCCGAACAAGTTTTGGTGATTCATTCGATAGAAAAGCGAACAGAGGAAAACGGAAGCCCCTGGCCGCCCGAAATGATAGAGAAGTTTGCCAGCGAAGACGACAGTGTAGAATGGAAGCTGCCGGTATATTTTTCAGAATACAACAAGCCTGCGAAGTTGTATTACAGTCTTATGAACAGGGCAGGATGCATGCGAACCGACAGCATGGTCTTGTTTCCCCAAAAGGGTTGGCCCGAGACGGGGCCACTGGAGGCAGTGAGCGGCTTTCGGTACGACGAGGCAAACCAAATCTACAGCCTGTGCGACAATGCGGCCAATGGAGTACTGAAAGGCAGCGGCGGATCTTTTTTTGAGATTTTGCAGACACCCCAAGGACCTGTGCTGGAAACTACGGCAGATACGCTGATACCCATAAAGCCGGAATGGATAGCCCAGGGCTATCTGTATGTGCGGGCCGGCAGCCACACAGGCTGCGAGGCCAAAGATTTTGCCATATTTAAATGG